>NZ_JVBO01000020.1:0-91459 GCF_001073445.1 Granulicatella sp. 572.rep1_STHE
TAGTTCACCTATATTCCAACCATCATCGTGAATTTGTTCAAACATAAACTGACTATCTTGAAAAGATATGAAAACAAATTTATCTTCAGCACGTTCATATTCAATTTTAAATCCTAATTCACTATAAAATTTTTTAGTCCGACCAATATCAAAAACTGATAATTCAGGAATCATCCTATTAAAATCCATATTCTCTCCTCAACAAATTTAGATTTATCTATTCTTATAGTTTAGTAGCATTCCATCACAATATTTTAACGCTTGTAGTCATTTACTTTTTAACTTCAAATAACTTAACATCTTTATTTGAATACTCCTCAAGTATATTTTTTGTTACCGGTATAATACAAAAAAACTGGCTTTGACCCAACGAGAAATATGTATATATTCCATCATTTCCTCTATAAAACAACGCATATGGTGCTTCATTTTGGTCGTACCATTTATCTCTGGAGTATTATATCCGATATCCATAGCATTAGAGTAAATTTCTTTAATTTCGTCATCTTGAATATAAAATTAAAATGATATAATCAACTAACGGTTTTAGTTTCTTCTTCACATCAGTCCCCTCATTCATGTGCATTATATAATTTATTCAAAAATAATTTACTGGACTGCTTTAAAATTTATTTATCTATCTTAACATTATATCATTTTTAGGTATTTTTTCTATATCAGCTTCCCACGGTGCTTGAAAGTCCCCTAATAAAGTTAAAACATCTTCCCTTTTTGAATTCCTATAATTATCTTTTGTTCTCTCTTTTTTCTTTTCGTATTTTTTCTGTTGCTCTTGCTACTTTTTAATCTGTGCAATTACACTTGGTTTCTCTCCACGCTTGATTGCCTTGTCAGGCTCGTTCCAATCATTGAGATTTACTTTTCTTGATTTATAGTTTCCACTTTTAAGTTTTATCTTTTCTCCGTTTTTATCAAGGATATATTCTTGTCGAGGACGAAATCTTCCGGCTAAGGGAGCAGAAAGAAAAAGCTGCCGTCGACAGACACAGCCACGAGGAATCCATGAAGCGGATCAAAGAACTGCAGGACTTCATCGGCCAGCATGCAACCGAGGTCACAGACTTCGACGAGGAGCTTGTTAGATGGCTCATCGAAAAGGTCACCGTTTTCACCGACCACTTTACGGTCGAATTCAAATCCGGTGTAAGCGTAGATATTACAGAATAAGAGCAAGCTTCCCTTGGGATTAACCGTAAGGTCGCTTGCTCTCTTTCATTTGTAATCTATATTTTTTTCACTTGTCGGTATCCATCCCAGCATTTGCAAGGAAGTCTTTTATCTTTTTCTCAAATTTGTCGGCCCTAATCAATGCTAACCCTTCATTCTCATCTCCAAGAATCACCAGCTTGCATCCGCCGGTCAGCCCGAACAATTCCCGCGCTTCTTTAGGGATCACGATCTGGCCACGTTCGCTTATTGCGACTGCCCCGAATATATGCTTACCGGCAGGTGTCGGTGCTAAAGGCGTATTCTCTACACGATGTTCCCGGATCAGACTGTCAATGGTGACCCCATAGACATCAGCCAGAATGGCGCACTTCTCTATATCCGGTATTGTCTCACCGCTCTCCCATTTTCCATATGCCTGACGGGAAATATCTATTTTCTCTGCTATTTCCTCCTGTGAAAAGCCTTTTAATTTTCGCAGCATAATCAGATTCTCTTTCAGCAAACCAAATTCCTCATTTCTGTAATGAATTAACTGACTGGATATAAAAATCGCTATGAACGGTATGTATTACATGATCACTTGTATCTGTCTCCACAAGACTGCAATTTTCTCCGATGTATGAAACGGCACGCTCTGCCTGTTCACGCGATGCGGCGCACAGGTAAGTTCCGTCATAAGCCACCTGTTCTTTTGCATGGATGTACACACAAGGAACTTCAATATCCGACAGAATATCTTCATGCTTTAAACCATGATTCCAGCTCAAGTCGTAAAACCGTTCCCCATATGCAAAATCATACTCTCTTGCATATTCAAACACAGACCATATGGAAGAAGGAAGGAATCCGATCTTTACGGCTTTATCAGGATGCTTGTCATGATACCCCTGGGCATAATTTGCAATACCGGGCATCGCGTTTTTCATAAACAGCTGTCCCCAGTAACAGTGACGGAGGTAATAAGCTTCCCAGCACTCCGTCTTGTCTGACTTATTGTATTCATGCAAAGACTTAAACGTGTCCTTATAGGCAAAGCTGTCCTCCCAGCCTTCTCCCTCCGTCGAAAATATCGGAGGATCTTCAAGCACCACGCCAGCAATGTTTTCACCGCCGTATGCCGCAACATATGCCGCCGTGATGGCTCCGTTAGAATGCCCTGAAACAACTGTAGGCTTCCCGATGACATTGTTGATAAACCAAATCAGATCGTCGCCGTTCACATCAAGATAATAGAGGCTTTCATCATGTGATGATTCACCATGTCCGTATACATCGACGGCGTAAATATGCCAGTTCCTACTGAGCTCGGGCATGACAAGCGCATAGTCTTCCCAAATGCTCATCTGTCCGTGAATCAGGAGAAGCGGAGGTTTGTCATTCTCAACCTCTCCATAATTGATGTTACTGCCTGTCGGTAATGTGACCTGCTTTTCAGCAACATGAACTTCCTTCAACGCCTTTTCATATTTGTCATACCAATGAATATTTCGATACCAATATATCCCGAATGCTATACTAGCTATGGCGACAATAATCAGGATAATTATTAAAACGATTTTTACCGCTTCCATTTCGCTCCCTCTTTCAGTAGTTTCTATACTAAGTTTACCCGAGGGCGTGCGTTGTTTCCACCAACCAAACGTGACATATTTATATGACTTTTGTCATCTTTGGTTGCATATCAGCAAGCATTCGTGTGTCTTCTATAATTTCCCGACATCTATCCTGAACACTCAATAAACCCCTGACCCTTGACATCAAGACTACCGTCTCCACGTGTGATGCTAGCAAACTTCTATATTATAGAACGAAAGGGATAGAGTTATTATTTAAAATTAAACTTTATAATGAAAATACTTATAAAAAAGTAGATCATTTTTAAAAGTGTCCTACTTGTATTATTTTCATTTAAAAAGGGATAAGCCCTCAACACAAGTGGGTCTCTCCTACGTTTGCGGGAAGGACAGGATAGAAATGGCGTCAAATCAAGGTTTTATTTTTGAAAATTTACCAGAAAATACTCAGTTCTTTTTTACTTACAATTATCTTAATAAAAAAAGAACTTGCCTGTCAAACGTTCATTTATATCATCTTTATCTATCTTAGTTATAATGTTTATCAAATCTGATTTGAGCATTTCTTTTTCCTTATCTTATTTATTCAACTAATAAATAATCCAGAGGGGTAAAAACTAAGTTTCAAGATAAATGAATTAAATATCCCCAAAATAAAACGCATAATATCAGTTTTTTCAATGCCAGACACTATACGCTTTTACCCAACCTCTTTAAATTCGTTATCTTTCATATCGATTAATTTCTTGATGCTCCCAGTCTTTCTCTTCAACTTTTTTGATGTCAAAATCCTTTGAATCTTCGTTGTAAACTACGAAATAGTAGTTACCAGAAGGGTGATATTTTCCGATGATGATGTCATCTTTGAGATTATCGATTTTGTAATGTTCTTTAGGGAATTTGCGGATATATTCGACATCTTCGACGATTTCTACTTTTGGTGTTGTAATATTTGCAATAAGCGCCTGCAAAAATATTAAAAGTATAACACCAATAACAATACCAAGCATGACATTTTTGTTTAGTTGTATGATTTATTTCTTTTTGTGTTTACACAACTTATTTTACACTACCTTGATAAACTCAACTCAATGCTTGGTTCAGTTATTCTAACGAAAAATTTTCCTGTAAATTTTTATCCATATTTTTATTTTCTCCATGTGTTTGACATTTGTGCCTGTCTCTTTCATCTAAATTCTTCATACAAACCTTGGATAGAAATTCTTTAATATTTCACTGTATATTAAACTTTTATTTTGATTACTTTTTCATGTCTATTTCTCAGTATTAACTTGTCTGTATTTTCACTCAGAATTTTTGGAGTGTGGTTAGCAATATTATCCGTTAGTTTATCAGTTCCATATCCCACGCCATAAGACTTAATTTCATCAGAAGTTGCAAATCGGTATTTAATAGAGTCTTTATCTATGAGATTTCTGAATAACTCCTCTTGATTATCTGTTAATCTAACTTCAACAACATCTGCTAAAAGTAACTCATAATGGTTAAATACATTGCCATATTCAACATTCGTCATATGTCTTCCACAATATTTATACGATAAATCTCCAAACTCATTTTTATCTAAAATACTTGTTGAAAATACTTCCTCAAAAAACTCTCTGCTAAGGTCATTTATATTCTCTCTATATGGGGTTTTATCAAATCTTTTCACAAATTTCCTCAAATATTTACTCTTAACCAATAATCTATAATCTCTTTCTGTGATTTTATCTACTGGAATTCGATTATCATTCTCAACTGGAATATGTTCTGCTAGATAGTTTGCTTCTTCTATTTTGAATTTGTAAGCACCACCGACTGGCTGATATTTTTTTGTTCTATTATTCTGCACTAAAAAATATCGACCATCAATTTTTATTCTGTATAAGTAAGCAAAAGAAATTCTAATATTTGTATCTTTTTTTATTAAACCAGCTCTTAATAATTTTCGCTGAGTCGATTTCCAATTCTTATTATCGGTCAAATCAACAATGCTTGGAAAAAGATATGGAAGCAGAAATCCTGCTACTAAACCTCCTAAAGATGAACCAATAGAATTTTCATTAATTTCAAAATAGATTATGCATAGTATTCCTATAATACAAAGAATTAATAATGATAGCATTTTCAATATTTTTGTGCTGTAACTATATTCTCTCAAATCAACTTCCTCCAATGGGAACATCTACATGTCCAATACCAACGCATACCCCGTTTTTTATCAAATAGCATTCAATATAATGTTCACCAATGAATTTGGAATTCTCTGTAATTTCATTGCCTCTGTTATCTTGAATTTGACCACGTATATCATTACGACGTTCTGCTTCAGTCCCTACATTTAAAACTTTCCATAAAATCTTATCGTAGGACGGACAATTAGTATAGCCAATTTTACATTTAATAGAAAAGTTATGCGGTATAAATCTTTTAAGTTTCGGTGTAAATTTATCTAAATAATCTGAAATTGGCATTACTGAGAAGCCGTTACCAGATACTTTACAATCAATTGTTACATCATATTGTTCATAAATGGGATACATATTTTCAATAAATTCTTCCGTATCATCAAAATCGTACGCTTTACTTACACTATAACTTTCTTTTACTGTTGACGAATATAATTCATTCCAATAAGAGTGATTAAAGAATTTCGACCAAGCATTTATAGCATCTTTATACGTGCAATCTTCATCAAATAGTATTTCTAAATTCTGCAAATTGCTTTCTAAACGACTTTTCCAATTTCTCATTCTTTGATAGTCAATTTCTCGAGTTACTAATGGTCTTCCATTGTCTACTGGAGCTGCAATCTCCAAATATAGACTCAAACGTTTTACAATAGCTTCCATAGTATAGTAGAATATTTCATCTAATCGAGAATAATTTGAGTTAAGTGTTTCGGCACTTAAGATGGTTTGAATTAAACCACTGGGCATGTTCGCCCAAGTTTTTCTTGATTTGCAGAACATTTTTGATAATCTAATGACTTTCCTTAAGTCATCTCCTGCATTTTTTATTTCTTCGTTAAACCACTCTTCTAGGGCCTTAATATGCCTAACTGACCACTCTGAACCAGCATGTTCGTAAATATATTCATCTTCCCATGAATACTCTTTATATCTTTTAAAAAGGGCAAAATCTACATGATAACCTGTTGAGATATACTTTAAACGTACACAACTTGTTTTTACCTCAGGTTCTTCTGCAAATTGTTTAGTTTTTCTTTCTAATGCGTCTGCGACTATATTTCTGGTTGCAAGAGGTCCTAAATTATTGAGCTTATCTGATTCAAATACTATACCAACATCTATATCATAATCACTTTCGTCGTTTTGTGTAATAGTGTGCATAGCCATGCTACCTTGAATTCTTTCCTCAGCAATTTTATAATCTTTATTTTTTTCTTCGTTATATTCTATCAATCCATCCTTTAGTCTCTTGATATTCAATTTTCGTTTTTTCCTTAATTCATTTTGTTCCTTTGCTGGCAACACAACCTTTGTTCTATAAAATTTATTAAATTCTTTTGAACAATCATACATTTATCATCCCTCCTTTTATTACTATTTATTGATTTTTCGTGAAGTTACTTTATTCATTATACTCTACAGGTATTCAATGCCATAGACCATAAAGCTCATCGAACCAAAAAAATTAATTAGCGATTAACTTTTGATATACTTAAATTCTATCAATCATTTCTTGTGTCTCCACACTCTATATCAATTACTACAGAAACGTTGATATAGTTTTTAATCTCTTTATTTCTGATTTTTTCCCCTCATCAGTAAAGACGATATACTTGTAAAAGTGCTTGAAATAAAGGATTTCTACGTATCTGCTCGTTGTAGCAACACTACGCACTCCACATGTGGTGCTAGCAAACTTCTATATTGTAGAATGAAAGTGAATGAATCAACATTTAAATAACACTTTTGAACGAAAAGTATACTGTCTTATTCCAAACACCCTAATAAAAATGAGTAAAACTGTTTGAAAGTTATTTCATAGTTTCTTATACAACTTACTACCAATTCTCCCGCTGGGGTTCAATTTTGATATCGCCATAGTTGCTTGGCGAGTACTTGCTGTCATAAATGCTACACCAATCTTTCAAGACTTTCTGGTTGACGACTTCGTCGTAGTAAGAATCCAAGTCCTTGGCAGAGATACCATACTGCTGATCCATCTCATAAATCGCTTTACCGAGATCTTCATGCGCCACAAAGTTAGTTAAAACAGGATCGCTATAACTCAGACTCTTCACTCTTCCAGCAGCTGCCATCTGGCTACTTAAAGCACTAAAAAGTTGCTCCGTACTGCTGGTTGTCCTCATCTTATCAAAGGCATTGACCTTATTCTTCGTATCCTGAACATACTTCCGAGCTGTCTGGGTATTAGTATAGAAGGTGCTGCTTAAGGGAGCACTCAGACGATAGAGACTCGAAATACCATCATAGATACTCTTGAAATCTGAAGCTCCGCAATATCGACATAAAATCCCATTAGCCTTCCTCCTAGTGAACATAAAAAGCGAGGAATCAATATCTATTCTTCAATCTCCAAATTCATTTTCTTCGTCATCCAAGACTACTTCCCCTGAACTTTCCCATTCTTCTTTTGTGATTTCGCCACTTTGATACATGAAGTTTTTATTCAATTCAACTAAAATATCATCAAAGTCATCAAAACAATCGATTATCCCCCTAATCCCAGTTAATAGATTATAGAAAGCAATAGTGTAATCTGAATTCTCTGAAGAGGAAATTGTAGTAATGTCTATCTTGTTAAACAATCTTAATCCTTCATAAAAACGATCTTCATATTTTTTTAGAAAGATATTTATCGTATTGTCTATATCTCTGATACTTTCTTCTCTAAGTAGCACACCTTTATTATTCTCATTAAGAATAGTCAATCGTTTCATTACATCTTTTAACTCTGAACTAATCATTTTAATCTCCTTCCAGAAGCTAAATTAAATTTTTTACTATTAGAAGTTCCATCAAGATTAAGAACATCCTTTACTTTACCTCTTTTATTGAATACCTCAAAATGATCTTTATGCAGACCTTCTAAGTACAACTTATCTCCTTTTTTCAAAATATCATCTATATCTTTAGTCACCTCATAAACACTTTGCCCTTCATATTGTTTCTTCGTCTTTCTAAGACTGTCCCTAATCTTTTTTCCAAAGTCTGTCTCAAAAAACTCAGACATATTATTGACAGCTTGTGTGACTCGCTCCGCCCTACCAGAACCACCTACTCCTCGTACTACATCACTTCAGACTGTTAGATTTATACTTCACTCGAAAATTCAAAAAGGACGAATATCAAGTCTTTTGTAAACCCTGAAACGGTGGGCTTTATCCCTTTCTCTCCAGCAGTCCTACAACCTCGATATGCGCAGTCATCGGGAACATATCCACGGGTTGCACGTACTGTGCCTCGTAGCCTCGTTCCTTGAAGTGTACAAGGTCGCGAGCAAGTGTTGCTGGGTTACAGCTTACGTAAACGATGCGTTCAGGTCCTGTTGCACACGCCGCTTCGATAAAGGCAAGGTCGAGCCCTTTGCGCGGTGGATCCACGACAATCACCTCTGGCTGGATGCCTTCTTCCTTCCAGCGTGGCATGATTTTCTCAGCCGCACCCGTTTCAAAGTGCACATTCGTCACACCGTTCAGTTTCGCATTTTCCTTGGCCATCACAATCGCATCATCTACGATTTCCATGGCATAGACTTTTTTGGCATCACGGGCAAAGGCCAAGCTCATCGTCCCGATGCCGCAATACGCATCCACGACCGTCTCGCCGCCCTTCAAGTCCGCAGCGTCGATGGCTTGTTGATAAAGCACTTCGGTTTGCACGGTATTCACTTGGAAGAACGAACGTGCGCTAATCTTGAACGTGAATTCGAATAACTTCTCTTCGTACACGTCTTCCCCGAATAGCACCTTCGTCTCACGTCCCATGATGACATTCGTTGGCTTTGGTTGGATGTTTTGCACGATAGACACGACTTCCGGATGCGCCGCCGTAATGTCTCTTACAATCGCCTCCGCTTGCGGTAACCCCTTTGTTCTCGTCACGAAAATAATCATCACTTGTTTCGTACGTAGACCTCGGCGCACAATAATATGCTTCAAGTCACCAGTATGGTTGCCCTCATCATACGCCACCACTGGATACTTTCTCAAAATATCCCGCACGGCCACAATCAAGCGGTCGATTTCAGGGTCTTGAATATGGAAGTCTTCAATCGGAATTAAGTCATGTGAGTTCTTCTTGAAGAAACCTGTCGTCAACTGACCGTCTACCGTACGCACTGGAATTTGCGCCTTGTTACGGTAGCCCAGCGCACTCTCCATCCCAAGAGTTGGACGTACTTCTAATTCTGGCATCTTCGCGATTTTCGTCATCACATTTTTCACTTGATGCTGCTTGAATGCCAGCTGGCTCTCATAGGTCATATGTTGCAACGGCATTGTCCCCACACGTGTTCCGAGGGCGTCTTTCACTTCTACACGGTTCGGACTCACTTCCAGCCACTCCTCCACACGCGCGTAGCCATAGCTTTTTCCAATCTTCATCGTCTTCACACGCACGACTTCACCAGGAATACTATTCTCGATAAATAGTGGGAATCCATCCACCTTCCCTACCCCGAGTCCTTCATGCGTTAAATCCTCGATGGTTACTGTATAAAATTCGTTTTTCTTCATTTCTGTTCCTCCAGAGTTTATCACGTTTATTATACCGTCTTTTAGCACAAATAAAAAGGCAATCCCTCCATACAAAAAAGCTACTCTAACCATGTCAGAGCAGCTTCACTATTACCATAAAATTCCTTTGTAAGAGAGTGTAATCGCCATTGCCAGAAGCAAGTAAAATCCGATAAACATCCATTTCATTTTCACACAAAGAGCCACATACTCCCGAATGAACGCAGAAGGAATATAATAGCTCGCCGTTGTACAGCCAAGTCCATCCCCTTGCATGCCAATCATCTTGGCGTAGGTACTGGTTCGAAAGACATGATAGTCGTTCGTTACAAATAAGAATCGGGGTTCTTTGAGGATTGTTTCCCCTAATCGTTTAGAGAACAATAGATTCTCATAGGTCGTTCTCGACTCTTCTTCGAGCAATACGGACTCTCTTGGAACATCCGTTTCTTCCATTAAGTAATTCAAAATCGCCTGCGCTTCAGAAATTTTCTCATCGGCTCCTTTTCCGCCACTTGCGATTAGTTTAATATTTGGATTTTTGGATTTTTTAAAGGCCTCGACCGCCTTATCAATCCGACGTTTTAAAAGCGGCGTTACTCGTTCTCCGTCTAATAATCCAGCACCGTGAATAATGATGAAATCATATTGTTTTCTCTTTGGAATAAACACATACAAAATCGAGTAAAATAGGAATCCAAAAAAGGCAAACCCAAAAATAACATAGGAGTAGATAAAAAAGATTAAGAATATATTCAGCCAGTGATTTTCATAAAAATACTGATTATTGAGCGCACGAATAATGATCACGCCAAAGAATAGTAAAATCAAAAAGCCCATTCCAAGCGATAAGAAATTCGACTTGGATTTTCCCTCACGCTTTAGAAGAACGATTCCGTTATAAATAAAGAAAAAGCCGCTTAGGAAAATTAAAAAGGGCACGCCTAAAAATCCTACCATTAACACGAGAAGATGTCCTGCTTCGCTTCCAGATTGATAGACCGCTTGAACTACTGATAAATACCCAAAAAACACCGCAATAATAAGGAGTGCTGGGTTCCATAAACTGCGATTATCTCTCCACATGGAAGCGATCAGAGCCACCAATACCACTCCAGTAATAAGATAGATTGCCATTTTCATTCCTCCAATTCTACTCTTGTATTATAACAAACTCCCAAGAGAAACGATAATCTGACAAGAAATGAAGTGGAGTGCCAACCGTCTTAGAAATTTTGAGGTTTCAACTGAATATCTACCTCATACCCGTTTTTGTAAGCTAGTTCAATCAACGTCGATAGATTAGGCGTGCCTTCCCCACGCTCCAACCTATCCAACCTAGCCAGCGCTGTCCGTTTAAACCCTACTTTCTTTGCATATTCCTCTCTGGATAAATTACTTTCCATTCTAAGACGAATGATACGGAGTACAGCCCTATGTCTCGCCAATTCTTTCGCTACATCCTCTTTAAAGTTCGGATAGCGCGATGCAATAATCGAGAATGTCTCTTCTCTTAAAGAACTCACTACCATTCACCCCTTCCATAATATCTTCTACTTCGAAAACCAGATACATAATTCCTTCTTCTTCGTCATAATCTCCCCATTTTTCAATCATCTCTGGAGTAACACCTTCTTCTTCAATCAGTTGTAAAATCGCTGCCCCCTTTACCATTCTCCCATACGGCATCTCCAGTAACTCTTCAAAGTTCTGCTTTGTAAATTCACGTTTATACCTCATAAATACACCTCCATTTTCTTGAGTGTAACATTTTTGTTACGTAACAAAAATGTTACATCTTGCTTTTTTTGGATACTTTTTTGCTCCAAAAAAGCCTATCATTCTCATGTTTTTTATGCTTAAACATCAACTAAAAAAGTTGCTTTCCCACAGTTGTAGAAAAGCAACTTTGTCATTCGCTAATTCATTGTGCCGTTTATTTTAACATACCATCTATTCATGTAAACTTTTGGAAAAAATAGCTAATTCACTCTGAAAAATCATGAAATGCAAAAAGAGCAGCTTTGCTTTATGAAGCAAAACCACTCTTTTTGAAGTTGTTTGTTTTAGTTTTGAGCTTTTGGTTTTAATAAGAAGAAGTTTAACACGATGAGCACCGCTATCCATGCGATTGGAACGAGCATGCTTTGGAAATTCAACGTGAATTCTTTGTCTAAGAAGAAATCGATGAAGTTCCCCATGAATGTGTAATGAGCCACTTTTGAAATAGACTCATTAAATTGAGAGAACATCGGTAGAAATGCAACAGCCATCATCGGAATGACTCCATTCACTTGCGCTTTTGCTTGAGTATCGGTTACAGCCCCCACCAGTAAATTCACTAAGATAACACAGATTGCAACGCTTGTCATTACTACTCCATATTCCACTAGATGATTTGAAAGGTTCACATTTAAAATAAGCGGGAAGCTCACAATCGTAATGCAGCCAAGGAGAACTGGATAGAATAAAATAGAGATTAAATACTCCGCTGAGTGAATTCCACTAAGGAATAAAGTTTTCAAATTCTTTTTCTCTTTTTCTTCCGCCAACATAATTGTAATCATGGTTCCCATCGATATACTAAACGCGAGCGGTAACATAATAAACAAAATTTGAAGAGATTTACTTGGGTCATGATCTGGGTTTAAAAATCTGTCATAAAGGACGAGTAACGCATATGGGAAAATAATTTGGAACAGCATTGCTCCATTGCTTAAAATCATTTGAGTACGTAGCCAAATTAAGGCGCTAATTCTTCTAATCATTTAATTTCTCTCCTGTCAATTGAATAAAGATTTCTTCAAGGGTTGGTTCCATCGAGTGCATCATTTCCACTGTTGTTAAGTCTTGCTCTTTTAACGCTTCAAAAGGTACTACTTTTTCAGTATGGTCTTTAAACGTTACTTTCACTCGTTTTTCTTTATTGTATTTTTGAATAATATCACGTGGGGTTCCAATTTCTACTAAATCTCCTTGGTTAAGCAAGGAAATGCGGTCACACATCTCGGTTGCTTCCACCATGTCATGCGTTGTAAGGAAAATCGTTGTTCCACTTTCCTTCAGCTCGTTTAATAATCGGTGAATTTTTTGAGAGGTCATTGGATCTAAACCACTCGTTGGTTCATCTAAAAAGAGTAATTCTGGTTTGTTGAGAAGCGCTCTTGCTAGAAACATTCTTTGGCGCATCCCTGTAGAAAGTTTTTCTGCAATCACCTTTTTACTATCCAGAAGTCCTACTTGTTCTAATACTTCATCGACTCGGCTATTTGGAAGTCCATATATTTTTGCATAAACGATGAGGTTTTTCTCGAGGGAAAGTTTTTCATAATATCCACTCGAATCGCCGACTAAACCGATATGCGCTAAATCTTCTGGCGCTAAGTTCTTCGTTTCTTTTCCAAGGAGTTCCGTCGTTCCTTCATCAGCTTTCAATTGCCCTGTTAGAATATTAATGAGAGTTGTCTTCCCGGCTCCACTTGGTCCTAAGAAGCCAAAAATTTCTCCTTTATCGACATTGAATTCAATTTGGTTTAATGCTGTCTTGTTTCCAAAACGTTTGCTAATTTGATGTACTTTAATCATGGTCTGCCTCCGTGCTTGTTCTTGATGATTTAACTTTATCAAAAACCAAGGTCACTCTGTAGGCCCTTCAGTCACGAAGTACCATGACTAAAGTCACGATAAAAAATGTCGACAGAATTTGACAACTTCTATCAAAGAAATAGGAAAATATCCGTTTCTTTCAGATATTTTCGGAACCCTTTTCATTATTGTTATAAAAGCAATTTGCGCCCTTTACTTTCCAACGGATTACGACTATAATGCAGGTAGAGAAAGGGGGTAACGATTATGAACGTACCTACACTAGAATCACAACGTATCACTCTTAGGCCCTTTCACGAAACTGACATGGAGATTATCAAGTCTTTGCTAAACGATCCTTTAGCAACATCTAACCTTCCATGGGTATCTGCACCGTCTCACTTAAATGCAGAGAACTTTTATACACGACTAATCGCGAATTCTCCGTACTTTTTTATCATTGAAATGAAGAATTACGACCTTCCAATTGGCTTTATGAAAGTCTCCACAGAGCAAAACAATCTAATGGATTTCGCATTATTGCAAGAATACTGGCAACGTGATGTTTTGATTGAAGCTTTTCAATTAATCCAGCCGTACCTTGTTCAACAAGGAGTTCCGAACCTCTTAATCCAAATCGCAAGTGACCATAAAGACTCTTGTGATTTTGCCAAACGTACTGATTTTTTATATGAATACTCGTATACAATTGAAGATGGAAGCACGGTCCGTCTTTATCAGAAGATTCTTAATCCTGAAAAAGCTAGATTTAGTCCAGATATGTGGAAAGAATATTCCGAACACTTTATCGAAGCCATTTAGATGAAAAAGCACCGACTGGAATCCCAGTCGGTGTTTTTTCGTTAATTTATTTTCGAAAGAATTTCCAATATGCTGAATAGGGAATAATTGTCGCAAATAGTAGAAAAAATTTGTTAACATACATATCTGCATTGCCTCTAAAATCAAAATGAATAGGTATTGAATCTGGTAAAAACAAGCAAATAATATAAATAACTATTACCATAAAAACAAGCACAAGTATATCTTTCACTGCTCTATTTTTCATTTTTTATCCCCCTTTTAAATAAAATTGGATTGACTCATTTTGCGATACATCATCAAACTCATCACTACTAACCCCATCGATATGATTGGCAGAACATAAATCATTTGAAGATGGAATATCCAATTGAGGAATATTGGAATCATTAAAGAAATGAACCCCAAAAGTGCCGTTACAATAACAGGTAAGCTCTGTTTTACAATGATCATTTCGTTATCCCAGTCATAATTTGGATATTTTTTATTAAAAAATATTCCCACTATTGTTATAAAAACAGAATAGCATACAGGTACAAAAACAAGATTAAAGAATTGCATCCTATCCATCTCCACTTTAAAGAGAAAAATAAGAATCGAAAGCATGTACCCTATAAAGTGCAGTGTAAGCGTCAAAGCTATCTTCGCATTTAGGATGGTCTTTATCTTTACTGGAGAAGTTTGTAATATCCATATATTTCTACCCTCTAAAGAAATTGATGACGCAGCAGGACAACTAAGTGAAAGCATCGAAGCAATAAAAAGAGGAGCAAAAGTAGCAATATATTCTGTTATATTTTCCACCCCTGAACTCTCTTTAATTTGCTCCACAGAATTGAACAATAAAAAGATGCTAAATGCGCACAATAAAACCACTCCAAGTCCTGCGTTTAAGACCGTCATATACGAGCTAAAAAATCTTCCCATTTCCTTTTGATACAAAGCTAAGAACACGGATTTTTGCTGATAAGAAGTGCTCGAACAGACATATTTTGTCTCCCTTCTAGACAACAAGTGCAGTTGACTAAAGTTTTTCGAAACAATTTTTATAAAAGCTACAAAAACCACTATAGAAAGAAAGATAAATACACTCATTCCTACCTCGCTCTGTATTTGCTGAACAAAAAGCTGAGAAAGAGGATATAATTGCATGATTTGTTTTGCAAGAATGATTCCTACGCTACTGCCTTTATCTCCAGAATTCATCGCTATTGCTGCAAAAAAGCCGATACCTCCAATAGCTAAAAATGCGAATAGAATGGACATATACTTTTTGTGTTTAAATCTAGACGAAGTAACCACTATCCCAATCCCCATTATAGAGGCGAGACACATCGGAATGAAAGGAACCATAAACATTGAACAAAAATAGAGAACAATAGAGAAAACAGGTTGTCCCTCGTTTTGTATCCAAATTATTCCACCCGGTAACGTAAAAACTATTCCGATTAAGACATTTAATATGTAGATAAACAAGAATTTGCTAGTAATAATATCTGAATTCTTTATAGGTAAGGATAAAAGTATATCCAAATCTCGACTATCAAATAGAATGCTATTGGAATAGAAGATGGTTAAAAAGAGGATTGAAAAACTAGAAACTGATACCATATATGCAGGAATTAATTCTCCCTGACCCATCTGCACTAATGTTTCGGCGGTAAGTAAATTATATACTGCAACAAATAGAAACAAAGTCAGTATTCCAAAAAAAGAGATAGCAATGGACGTTTGTTTTTTACTTCCTCTTTCTTTTATCTCATTAATAGGAATGAAATTATTCAATTGAGCTTTCATTAAAGTCATCATTTTGCTCATAATCTTGTACCTCCATAAAAAATGATTCTAGTGACTGATTCCCTTTAACTTCATTCGTATCCCCGCTACAAATAATCTTT
Organism: Granulicatella sp. 572.rep1_STHE; assembly: GCF_001073445.1. NCBI lineage: Bacteria > Bacillati > Bacillota > Bacilli > Lactobacillales > Carnobacteriaceae > Granulicatella > Granulicatella sp. 572.rep1_STHE. Next base: position 15,801 of record NZ_JVBO01000020.1, read on the forward strand.
CCATTTTTTATCACAGCAATTTTATTACATAATTTTTCCGCTACATCTAATACGTGAGTAGAAAAGAAGATGGCACCTCCTTCTGAAACACACTCTTTCATTATTTTTTTTAACTCAAAAGCTGCTTGAGGATCCAATCCGACAAATGGCTCATCTAAAATTAATAATTTTGGTGAATGGACCAATGCAGCAATAATAGCAGTCCTTTGCTTCATCCCATGCGAGTAGGTTGAAATGACTCTAGATAGGTTTTGGGTCATATGAAATACTTCTGCATATTTTTTAATTTTTTCTTCTCTGATTTCTGTTGGAACCTCAAATATATCTGCAATAAAATGGATATATTGAGCACCCGTTAAATGTTCATATAAATCAGGGTTATCTGGAATATAAGCCATCATTTTTTTGCATGCAATTGGATCTTTCTTAATCGAATGTCCTCCTATCATAATTTCTCCGCCATCAAAGTCATGGATGCCGACTACCGCTTTAATCGTCGTCGTTTTACCTGCACCATTCGCTCCAATAAAGCCGTATATATCTCCTGAGTGAATAGATAAAGAAATACCCTCTACTGCTTTCTTTTCCCCATAACTTTTAGTGAACTTTCGGATTTCTAACATATTAATACCTCCTATTGACAAATTGTCAGTTTTAGTTTTAAATTTTACCGATAGCACAATTTCTTACGCTATCGGCACTATAATTTCAATTTAATCGAATAAATTTTTGGCGTTTAGAGTTCTCTCTAAAATAATTCTATAGGCTCTTAAATAATCGTCCAATGATTCTTTGTCACTATATTTCATACTCATATTATTAGAGACAAACACATAAGCTGTCATCAAAAATTCCGCTGTCTCCAAAGGATATTGAACCAAAAAGGATTGCTCTTCTATCCCTTGTTGAATGATTTTTTCAAAATAGATTGTCAATTTTTTGATGAGTTTATGAGATAATTTATCAATCATATAGCGATTTTCTTCTAAATCAACGGTCTTTTGTAATTCAGTCCCCTCGACGGAAATACGTTCTGAAGAAATAATTGTTGCTTCAATAAATCCTCTTACTTTTTCTATTGCAGATTTATCTTTTGAAAATGTAATCTGATAAATATCTTTTAATAATTTCTCCGAATACTGTTCGACAAGACAATATAAGATATCTTCTTTATTTTTAAAGTGATAGTACAATAACCCTCTTGATATATTGACCTTGTCCACAATATCTTGGGTAGTTGTATTTGTATACCCTTTTTCCATAAAGAGCTGCATTGCTGCATTCATAATTTCTAAACGGCGCACTTCCGATTCTTTTGCATCTCTCATATCTTCCCTCCTAAGGACATCATAACTCTAAACTGACAAACTGTCAATTTTGATTGTTTATTTTTAATACAAGAACAAATCCCAAATGAAACAGATGCCTAAGAAAGTTCTTACGGATTCTATAGGACCTCTTCACAGTGCGAAGGTTTCGTAACGTAACAATAAGTTGAGATTCCTTTATTCTCTTACCAACAAATTCAAAGCATTCACACAAATTAGAGCACAAATAAAATAGATGATTACGGAGTAACTTACGGATTCTATAGTAATGGAAATAACGTGTGTAACCGAAATGAATTAGGGCGTCTGTTGATTTTATCAACTTGACGCCCTTTGAAGTTCGGTAGGCAAAGAGACCTCGGCTCTTGCCGGTACAGTTATTTCCATTACTATAAAGATATCCTTAAAAGCACGATCTAATCCTAGGAGCCCTATCCTCTTACCAACAAATTCAAAGCATTCCCACAAAATAAAAAGCACAAACTAAATAGTGATTACGAAGTATCCTAGGGGATTTATAGTAGCAGTAACGTGACTAAGCATTAAAACGAATAAGAGGGCGTAGGATTTTTAATCCATACGCCCTCTTTGAGGCTTTAAAGGTGAGAGACTCGAAGAGGCTCGAACCGGTGCAACGTTACCGCTACTATGAAAATCCCCGTAGGGATACGAAGTAAACATCTAATATTTTTATTTTGTTTGAAATGCTTCGAAGTCGAATGCTTCGCCTTTGATTTTGTCCGGTAAGATGAGCGCGATTAAAATACCGATAATCGCCGGTCCCATCCATCCCAGTGACAAGCTTTGCAACGGAAGAATTTCCAACGCTTTTACTAATCCTTCTAATTTCAATGCAGAAGCTACACTGGAAACCGTTGAAATAATTGTTGTCAACGCAACTGTTAGCTGCATTCCACTCTTCGAGAACGCCACTTTCTTATTCACTAATACGAAGAACGCAATCACAACCGTAATTGGATATAAAATCATCAATACTGGAAGTGAGAACGCAATAATCGTTTGAAGTCCAAGTGTCGCAACTCCAAATCCGATGAATGTAAATATGGTCGCATAGACTTTATAAGAGAAGCGCGGGAAGGTTTCTTCGAAGAACTCCCCTACAGATACGATTAATCCTACTGTTGTTGTTAAGCAGGTAATAACGACCATCACCGCTAAGAAGGCTTGTCCGAATGTCCCGAACAAGTCACGTGAAGCCATGGTTAATACGTAAGACCCTACGTTCAGTGTTGAATCTTGTGCTAGGGCACTGGCTACGTTGAAATGATTTCCAAGGAAGGCAAGTCCGATATACAATACGCTGAATCCAATCGCTGTTACAAATCCCACACTCATGATGGTATTCATGTATTCTTTTTTAGAGTTGAAATGGAACTCTTTTAATGTGTTTACGGCAACGACTGAGAAGGCTACGGCTGCTAAAGCATCGAGTGTGTTATATCCCTCAACAAAGCCATTCCCGAAAGCCGTTGATGTGGTTAGATTTGTTTGTCCTGTTAATTCTGGTGACGTTTGCCCATATTTAAACGCACCAACGACCACTAAGATTAAAATTAATCCTGCAAAAATCGGTGTTAAGATTTTACCGATGCTGGATAAGAGTGATGAACGGTTATACGCTAAGAAAAAGGCTACCGCAAAGTAAATCGCTGCGTAAATTAGAAGCCCTGAATTAGAATCCGGCAAGAACGGTGCTATCCCGATGTTGTAGGATACCGTTGCTGTACGAGGAATCGCAAAGAAAGGTCCAATGGATAAATATAATACTACTAAAAATGCCAATGAGAAGATTGGATGAATCTTTTCGTCCAATTCTTTTTTGAATCCACCATTAATCACTGTTCCAATTAATAACGTTCCAATCGCCAGCCCCACTCCAGATACAATAAATCCGATGACTGCTGGCCAAAATTGCTCAGCAGATTGATAGCCTAAGCTTGGCGGAAAAATTAAATTACCTGCTCCAAAGAAAAATCCAAAAAGAAGCAGCCCTGTTAATACACCTTTTTTCATTTGTCCTCCTTCTAAAAAAAGACCCTTCAAATGCCTTTCTTCGCATCCGAAGGGTCCCCTTTTTATTTATATTCAATTAAGCTACGGTTGAGCCATTTGGCATTCCTTCTGGTGCAAATACCACTTGAAGGACGCCATCTTTTTCAGCCGAAAGAATCATTCCTTGGCTGATTTGTCCACGCATTTTACGTGGTTTCAAGTTCGCAACAATCACGACTTTCTTACCGACGAAAATACTTGGATCTGGGTACCATTCCGCAATCCCTGAAAGGATTTGACGGTGACCGCCAGCATCTCCAGCGTCTAAGCGGAATTGAAGCAATTTGTCTGCCCCTTCCACTGGTCCACATTCGATAACTTCTGCGACTTTTAATTCGATTTTGTCGAAGTCGTCGTACTTGATGCTTTCTTTTTCGCTTGAAAGTTCCACTTCTTCTGGGTTCCAGTCAGTGTTTGCTTCTTCGACTGGTGCTCCACCCATTTTAGATTGGATGTAAGCCACTTCTTCTTCCACATCTAAACGTGGGAAGATTGGTTGACCTTTTTCAACCACCTTAGTTCCTTCAGGAATGACACCAAATGTGTGTAATGAAGGGTAATCCATTAACGCGCTGTCCGAAATTCCTAATTGAGCCAAGATTTGGCCAGGAGTTTGCGTTAAGAATGGTTGTAAGGCAACGGCAATAATTCGTAAGCTTTCTGCTAAGTAATTCATTGTACGTGCTAATTCTTCTTGGCGTGCTTCATCTTTCACAGCGGCCCATGGAGTTGTTTCGTCGATATATTTATTTGTACGAGAAACGAATTTCCAGATTGCAGCAAGTGCTACTGAGAATTGCATGTTTTCCATCGCTTCTTCGACTTCCACAATCATCGCTTTTGAAGCATCGACTAATTCTTGGTCAAATGTTGAAACCGGTGCAGTGTATGCAGGAATGGTTCCATCGAAATACTTATTAATCATCGCAACAGTACGGTTTAATAAGTTTCCTAAGTCATTGGCTAAGTCATAGTTAATGCGTTCTACGAAAGATTCTGGAGTGAAAATTCCGTCAGAACCGAATGGCACTTCACGTAATAAGTAGTAACGAAGTGCATCTAAGCCGTAACGTTCGATAAGAGTGTTTGGATCTACCACGTTTCCTTTTGATTTAGACATTTTACCGTCTTTCATCAATAACCATCCGTGTGCGAAGATTTTCTTCGGTAATGGTAAATCTAACGCCATTAACATAATTGGCCAGTAAATCGTATGGAAACGAACGATTTCTTTTCCGATGAAATGCACATCTGCAGGCCAGTAACGGTTGAATAATGTTTCATCGTCGCTACCATATCCTAGTGCTGTAATGTAGTTTGATAAGGCATCAATCCATACATAAACCACGTGTTTTGGATCGTTTGGTACTGGAATCCCCCAGTCAAATGACGTACGAGAAACCGCTAAGTCTTCCAAACCTGGCTTAATGAAGTTATTAATCATCTCGTTTTTACGTGATTCTGGTTGAATGAAATCTGGATGTTCTTCGTAATATTGCAATAAGCGGTCAGCATATTTGCTCATTCTGAAGAAATAAGATTCTTCTTTGACAAGCTCAACTTCGTGTCCACTTGGCGCAACCCCACCAATCATATTTCCTTCAGCATCGCGGTATACTTCGACTAATTGTGTTTCTGTGAAGTATTCTTCGTCGGATACAGAATACCAACCTTCGTATTCACCAAGGTATATGTCTCCATTATCGACAAGCTTTTGGAAAATCTTTTGAACAGCTTTCGTATGGCGTGGTTGAGTCGTACGAATAAAATCATCGTAAGAGATATCTAACTCTTTCCACAAATCTTGAATGCCGAAAATGATTTTATCGACGAATTCAATTTCTGAAACGCCTGCTTCTTTTGCTTTTTCTTGGATTTTTTGTCCGTGTTCATCTGTTCCTGTTAAAAAGTAAGTGTCAAAACCTTGCAATTTTTTGTAGCGGACCATTGCGTCACTGGCTACAGTTGTATAGGCATGACCAATATGTAAATTACCACTCGGATAGTAAATCGGAGTCGTTAAATAGAATGTTTTTTTGTCTTCAGCCATGTTGGGAAGAGCCTCCTTGAAATTCTTTAAACATAGGGTTAGTATACCATACCTATCAAAAAAATACGAGAAGTGAAAACAAAGTGGAGCGCGATTGGGATGTAAATTGTACTTAGATTCAATTTGGGTTTTCTGGAGTTGGGTTTGTGCTGATGATTTCTTAGAATCCTTGCGGATTCTTTTTATAATCGCTGTTACGGGGCACCGGTGCAAGCCTGTAGTCTTGCCCCTTCGAAGCTTCAAACGCGGAGTACGGGACACGTCCCTACTCCGCCTAAGCACAGTGGTTGAATGGGATGAGCTACGCTATATCTAGCTTGCTCATTCCTATTCAACTTTGTGGGGGAAAGAAAACGAAATATTGTAAATACATTAATGTATTTACAGTATTTCTGTCTTTCTCCCTCACATTCGATGCGATTCCCCGTTACTGCGATTATAAAATCCGCAAGCTTCTCCGAAATCTTCTATATAGAAAGGCTTGAAATCCAACTGAATTGAGTTTATTTTTTTCTGCTCCACATTATTTTCTCGTATTTTTTGGGTGGTTGGAAACATTAGAAGGCAAGGAAACTTCAAGAGAGAATAGAAAAAAGAGAAGGGGGAGACCTTCTCTTTGGGTGGAGATAACGGATTTTTTTATTTCTTCTTACGATTGAGAATCGCGTTTAGGACTACGGCAAGGATGCTGGCCATCACGATTCCGTTCGAGAAGAACATTCGAAATGCAGTTGGGAGGCTATTGAAAAGATTGCTATTATTGAACCCGACTCCTACTGCAATAGACACCGCTGCAATGAGGAAGTTATGCTCATTATTAACGAAATCCACACGAGCGAGCATTTGCATGCCTTGAAGCGATACGAATCCAAACATAACAATCATTGCCCCACCAATGACCGGACTTGGAATGATTTGTGCAAGAGCGCCAAATTTTGGAAGGAGTCCAAGGAGTACAAGAAAGCCTGCTGCGTAATAAATCGGAAGACGTGTTTTAATCCCAGACATTTTCACTAAACCGACATTTTGAGAGAAGCCTGTATAAGGGAATGTATTAAACACCCCTCCAAGGAGTACTGCTAACCCCTCTGCTCGGTACCCGTTGCGAAGTCGTGTTTCATCGATTGGATCCTTCGTAATATCAGACAAAGCTAGATAGACCCCTGTTGATTCCACCATTGATACCGTCGCAATAATACACATCATCACAATGGAAGAAAATTCAAAAGTTGGAGCTCCAAAATAAAATACGGTAGGAATATGAAGGAGAGGCGCTTGGATCACAGGTGTAAAGTTCACTTGGCCCATTCCAGAAGCAATCAAAGTCCCAATCACTAATCCTAGTAGAATGGAAATGGATTTGAGGAATCCTTTCGTAAAAATATTAACGACTAAAATAATAAAAACTGTAATGAGAGCTAGTGTTAAACTTTCTAGAGTTGGATTCGCTACGTTATTTCCCATATTTCCAATGGCAACCGGAATGAGCGTGAGTCCAATGGTTGTAATCACAGAGCCGGTAACAATGGCAGGAAAATAGTTCGCCAGTTTTGAGAAGATTCCCGAAATTAGAACAACGAAAATCCCCGAGACAATCAGCGCGCCAAACATGGCTCCACTTCCGTGACTCTGTCCTATAATCGTTAATGGAGCAACTGATTGAAACGCCACGCCTAACACGACAGGGAGCCCAATCCCAAAATACTTATTGAGTTGCAACTGAAGAAAAGTGGCTACCCCACACATAAAAATATCTGTTGAGACTAAATATGTCAGTTGCTCGCTATTATAGCCAAGCGCCTGTCCAATCATCATCGGTACTAAAATCGATCCTGAATACATCGCTAGTAAATGTTGAAGTCCCAGCACCATTGCCTTGGAATGCTTTTCCTGCTGCATTATAGGTCAGCCTCCTTAAACACAACTTTTCCGTTTTCAAACCGTTCTAGACGCGCCAGAGAAAAGACTGGAATTCCCGCTTCTTCTAATAACCGTCTTCCATCTTGGAAAGATTTCTCGATGACAATTCCAACCGCTTCGACTTTGGCTCCTGCCTGTTCAACAATCTCGACTAATCCTTTTGCGGCTTGGCCATTCGCTAGAAAATCATCCACGATTAACACTCTGTCCTTCTCTGAAAGGTATTTACTAGCTATCGACACTGTATTGGTCACTTGCTTTGTAAATGAAAACACCTCTGCTGTTAGAATTCCTTCATTCATCGTGATATTTTTGGATTTCTTCGCAAAAATCATTGGAACTTCTAAGGCATCTGCCGTATACAGTGCTGGAGCAATCCCTGATGCTTCAATAGTAACCACTTTTGTAATCCCAGCATTTTTAAACTTTGCCGCAAAAACCTCTCCAATTTCTTTCATCAAGTGTAAATCTACCTGATGCGTTAAAAACGAGTCTACTTTAAGGATATTTTCACCTAACACATAACCATCTTTTAAAATACGAGCTTCTAATGTTTCCATAACTCCTCCTTAAACCTGGGGATTAAAAAACGGACGTTAATAACTTGCTGGATTGAGATAGTTCTTATTTTACAGTTACGGTTCTTATTTTTCAACTGTTTTTAGAATCATTTTTCTATTTTTACGAATATTTACCTTGTTTTTCTCTTTAATGTTCTTTTTGGGTCCTTCTCCAACAAAAAAACGAGCAGAAAACCTGCTCGTTTTACTTCTCTTTAATCGTTTGTAGGTTCGTCTTGTTTAAATGCCCAAAACCGTTGACCCACATAGTTTAGTAATACAAAAAGGCCCATTCCAGCTACTAACGCCAAGTTTCCTTGAAGTTTTTCACCAAGACCTGCAAACAAGTACAACACAAGTGGTTTCGCGATACCATAGGCAATAATATAACAAACCGTGATATTGATGATAAAGCGGATAATCGATTTTTTTGTTGTTTCTTCCACTTTAAACGTAAACTTCTTATTCAAGAAATAACTTAAAACACTACCGCAAAGATAATTCATTCCTGAAGAAAACCAGTATCCCAAGTTTAAAATATTGTAACAAAAGAACATGATGGTCATCCCAAATAATGTGTTAACAACACCAACTGCTATAAAGGTTAGAAAGGTCTTGTCGAACACCTTTTTCAATTTTTCTTGCACGTTCTCGCCTCCCAAGTCTCAAGTTCATCCTATTATACAATAAACTGCAAAATAAAACACAACTCATGAAATCATAAGTTGTGCTTTGATAGTTGTTATTAAAGAAAGATTATTCTTCCTCTTCTTCGTCGAAGTCGCTATCAAGGTCTTCGTCATCAATGATAATTAGATCTTCTTCCACACTTACATCGTCTTCTAGATCTTCATCTGCACCTAGTTCATTTAAGTCAGAACGATAGGCATCGATTTCATCTTCTTCATCATCGTCGTCTAAATCAACATCCATATCATCATCTAAATCATCACTATCAAGATCTTCGTCATCAAGAAGTTCTTCATCTTCTGGATCATCATCATTGTAATCGATAAGATCATCTTCAGTTCCGAACGCATTGACTTTCTTACGTTTCTTACGAGGTTTCTTCACTTCTTCATCTTCCATTGATGTTGCGATTTCTTCATCGATTGAGTCGATTGGATACCAATCACGTAAGCCCCAACGATTATCTCCAAGTGAGATAAAGCTTCCATCAATATTTAAATCTGTGTAAAAACGAGCCATACGAGCTTCTAACGCTTCGTCGCTTAATTCCATATATTCTTGAATTTCTACTAATAATTGGTTGAAATCTAAAACTTCATTCTTCGCTTCTAAAATAGCATGCGCTACTTCGACCATTGATAATTCGTTTTTGTTAATGCCATCGAGTTTCTTTAATTCCAATGGTTACACTTCCTTTCCAGTTCATCTTACACAGTATAGCATAATTTTCAAAGTTTATGCTAGTTTAGAGAGATTTTTTATACATTTTCCTTGATTTGAAGCTGAAAGGTCACTAAAGAGCTCGTAATCAGTTGTTTTTGTTGGAATAATTGGTATTCCAGTACTAGTAACACCATCTCTTCCGTCTCTTCGAGGTGTACTTGTTTGGTTCGAATCTCAAAATGCATTTGTCTCCCTGCGCCTAATTCGTAAATTCCCTTAGTCGCCTTTGTATGATGAAAGTCCATTTGACTACGCACATCTCCTTGACGGTGTAAAGTTACCTGAGGAGTAGCTTCTGTCGTATTCACTTCTATTTTCACGCGCGTATTAGTTTCTTCTTCCACATAACTAAGTACAAAACCAGAGTCCTTACGAAGACGAGTCGCATCCGCAAGCATACGTTGCTTCATCGTTTCCCCGCCTTGACTCAATACCGTTTCAATCGTTAATTTCATCTTCCATCCCCCTCTCAAGCCTATTTCTTCTCTTCTATCCTTTCTGGATTTTTAGTGGGCAAGCAAACTCTGCGCTTTAGCCCCTATTTCAAAAAGGATTCTAAATTCATAAAACTTTTGATGGCGGAGAAGTTTTCGGAACTTTTGGGGTGGGAGAACCTTACAAATTCTTATGTAGTTGTCTTTTACACAGACTACAACGCACCCAACCTCATTCTTCTCCATCCACCCTTCTTTGAATTTTTAAAGGGCCAGCAAACTCTGTGTTGTATCCATATTTCAAAAGGTTTGTAAATTCAAAAAAGCTTTTGATGGCGGAGAAGTTTTCGGATTCTATAGTAGCAGTAATAGGAAAAGCATTAAAACGAATAAGGGGGAGTTAGGAATTTATTTCCTTACTCCCCCTTTGAGGCTTTAAAGGCGAGAGACTTCGGCTCGAGCCGTTGCCCTATTACAGCTACTATGAAGATATCCGAAAAAATTCATAGCCATCAAGTTTATATTTTTAGTATTTCGCTAACTCTTGTTGTAATAGTTGGTTTACAACGCCAGGGTTTGCTTTCCCTTTCGTTTGCTTCATAATCTGCCCAACTAAAAATCCAACAGCGCGGTCTTTCCCATTCTTGAAGTCCTCAATCGACTGTGCATTGTTATCCAACACATTTTGAATAATCGGTAATAACTGAGCTGGATCACTCAATTGAACCATACCGTGTTTTTCAACAACACCTTTCGCCGTTCCGCCTTCTTCGGCTAATAGCAAGAAGACTTTCTTCGCTAATTTCGAACTGATAGTACCGTCCGCGATTAATTGAATCATTTCTGCTAAGCTTTCTGGTGTTAACTTCAAGTCTTTCAATTCTAATTTCTTGCTGTTCATGTGCGCTGAGATGTCACCCATTAACCAGTTTGAAGCTTGTTTAGGGTCAGCACCCGCCGCAACCGTTGCATCAAAGAAATCAGACATTTCTTTTGTTAATGTTAATACCATTGCATCGTATTCTGGTAAACCAAATTCGCTCACGTAACGTTCACGACGTTTGCTTGGCATTTCAGGAATGGACGCACGAACTTCTTCAATCCATTCATTTGAGATTTGGAAGTTTGGTAGGTCTGGTTCTGGGAAGTAACGGTAGTCACTTGAACCTTCTTTGACACGCATTAAGATGGTTTGACCAGTCGCATCATCAAAACGACGTGTTTCTTGTAGGATTTCTCCTCCATTACGTAGGACATTCGCTTGACGAACTTCTTCGAACGCTAAGCCTTTACGCACGTTGTTAAATGAGTTTAAGTTTTTCAACTCTGTTTTTGTACCGAATTTTTCTTGACCATAAGGACGAATTGAAATGTTCGCGTCACAACGCATTGAACCTTCTTCCATCTTCACGTCAGAAACACCTGTAAACATGATAATTTGACGAATTGCTTCAAGGTACGCATACGCTTCTTCAGGAGAACGCATGTCGGCTTCTGATACGATTTCAATCAGTGGAGTTCCTTGACGGTTTAAGTCCACATAAGAGAATCCGTCTGTTCCGTGCGTATTTTTACCCGCATCTTCTTCAAGGTGAACACGTTCAATACGAATACGTTTTGTTTGTCCTTCTACTTCGATATCAATCCAGCCATCATGACCGATTGGGTAATCGAATTGAGAGATTTGGTACGCTTTTGGATTATCAGGGTAGAAATAGTTTTTACGGTCGAATTTTGTATCTTGAGAAATGGTACAGTTCAACGCAAGAGCTGCACGCATTCCGAATTCTAACGCGCGTTTATTTACGACAGGAAGCACCCCTGGATATCCCCAGTCGATTACGTTTGTATTTGTATTTGGTTCCGCACCGAAATGCGCTGGTGATGGAGAGAACATTTTTGAATCAGTTTTTAATTCAACGTGGCACTCTAAACCAATAATTGTTTCAAAGTTCATGTCATTGTTCCTCCTTATAATTGTGGGCGGCGTAAGTAGTAATCATTTGCTTGTTCAAATGCATACGCTGCTTGGTAAATAGTTTTTTCTTGGAAGTAATTTCCGATTAATTGAATTCCGACTGGTAAGCCTTCGTTAGTGAATCCAGCAGGAACTGAGATTGCTGGTAGTCCAGCTAAGTTTACAGGAACGGTTAATAAGTCCGCCATGTACATTGCGATTGGGTCATCACTGTGTGCGCCCAATCCGAATGCAGCAGAAGTTGTTACAGGTCCTAAGATTAAATCATAGTTTTCAAACACTTTTGCAAAATCTTGTTTGATTAAAGTACGTACTTGTCCCGCTTTTTTGAAGTAAGCATCGTAGTAACCTGAACTTAAACTGAATGTTCCAAGCATGATACGACGTTTTACTTCCATTCCGAAACCTTCAGAACGGCTCTTCACGTATAAATCTTCTAATGTTTCTGCGTCTGTAGAACGGTGACCGTAACGGATTCCGTCGAAACGTTGTAAGTTCGAAGAAGCTTCTGATGAAGCGATGATATAGTACGCTGGAATCCCGTATTTAGAGTGAGGGAGGCTCACTTCTTCAACGATAGCTCCCATTTCACGGTATTGGTCAGCCGCTTTTAATACAGCAGCTTGAACTTCTGGGTCCACGCCTTCAGCAAAATATTCTTTTGGTAACGCGATACGCATGCCTTTAATGTCGCCTGTTAATCCTTTATGGTAGGCAGGCACTTCTTGAGGCACACTTGTTGAATCGCGGTGGTCATATCCAGAAATCGCGCTTAATACTAAGGCATTATCTTGAACCGTACGTGTAAATGGTCCGATTTGGTCTAAACTTGACGCAAAGGCAATCAAACCATAACGAGAAATACGACCATATGTTGGTTTCATCCCAACAATCCCTGTGAAACTTGCAGGTTGGCGGATTGAACCACCTGTATCAGAACCAAGAGATGCTAATACTTCGCCAGAAGCAACTGCAGCGGCAGAACCACCTGAAGAGCCACCAGGCACTTTTGTTAAGTCCCAAGGATTTTTTGTTTTCTTGAAGTAAGAAGTTTCTGTTGAACCACCCATGGCAAATTCGTCCATGTTTAATTTACCAACGTTCACCGCACCTTCAGCTTTTAATAATTCCATTACATGCGCATCGTAAATTGGGTTGAAGTCTTCTAACATACGGCTTGAAGCAGTTGTTAAAAGGTCGCGAGTCACGATATTGTCTTTAATCCCGATTGGAAGACCTTGAAGAGACGCTTCTTCTCCGTAGCCTTTTTCGTCAGCAGCGGCTGCTTGTTTTAACGCTTCTTCTTCGTTTAATGTCACGAACGCTTCTACTTTAGGTTCTAAAGCATGGATACGCTCGAATGTTTCTTTGGTTAATTCCACAGAAGTAAATTCTTTATTACGAAGACCTTCGTGAAGCTCAACTAATGTTTTGTTTTCAATAATACTCATGCTTCACCCTCCTCGTTTTCACCCATAATTGCAGGCACTTGAATAAATCCATCTTCGCTCGTTTTCACATTACGCATTAATAAGTCGCGGTCTGTTCCTTTTTCAGCAACGTCTTCTCGCATCACATTTACTAATGGATAACCGTGAGTGGTGACAGGCACACCCGTTGTATCTACTTCGTTTAATTGTTCCACCATATCAATGATATCGCTCATTTGTTCTGTAAAATGAAGGATTTCATTGTCGGCAAAAGCTAGCTTTGCAAGTTTGGCAACGTGTCTAACTTCTTTTTCCTCAATGGCCATTTCTTTTCCTCGCTTTCAAAATCATTACTTTTTTATTGTAAACACTTTAAGCATTGTTATCAATATTAATCGAATATATGGTAAGTGAACACACCTTGCGTTAAATCTTGCATCAAGAACGCTTCTACCCCATTAATCGAACTAATACGCACTTCTACTGGAGTTGTTTTCGATAAGTATTTATTCGCTGCATCGGTTACATGCTGTGCTAAGGCAATAATTTCAGATTCGCCATAAAATTGCGTCATAATATCAACGACCATTTTTTTAGCCACATTATCTTGATATTTCACCCGAGCCGTCACTCCTGAAAGATTTGGGAAGAAGTTTTGCACTTCTGTTTTGAAATTCTCAAAAGCTGTTGACTCTTCTGTAGCTGCTTCGTTCACTAGCGGTAACACGGTCACTTTCTGATTTACATTCGTCCAGTTTGTAATTTCGGTTCCTTCAACAGAAGTCGCTTCTAAGACATAAACGCCTCCACCAATATCATCTTTTGAAGTTTGTCTGAAAACTCCAAAGACAATTGGCACAGCTTTAAGCGCATCATTTTGACGCAGTCTTGTTAAGATTTGGTTCACGATCGTTTTCGCTTGTTCAATCATGACTTCTTTTGAAATTTCAGTTTCTGCATCACGATCGCCATTTGTATAATAATCAACGCTGTTCATCGCAACCCCGATACTAATCCCACCTAATTCAAAATTGTTTTCTGTTTGAATCATGTAGTCTTGTTCCAAAATCTGCGCTAAATAGAGCGGGGCACGTCCTGTTGGGGAAGTATCTCCATTATCAGCAGGATTCAAGCCTTCTGGATTTTTATCGCTTTTACGAGCAATCCATTTAGCCGTTGTATCAGCATCGATAATCTGTCCTTCTCTAAAGAAATACTGATTCGTAGGAAATACATTTCTTGAAAGGTCAATTAAACCTGTCTCGAAGTTTTTTAAATTAAATCCCGTATTCAAGCTTAAAGTAGCTCCACGGTTTTGGCTCACTTGATATTTCCCATTAGTCATCAATGCACGATAAAAATTATTGGACAGTTGATTCGTTGTCGACTGAACCACTTTTGTATTGGCATCATTTTTCGTATTTGTATTTTGGCGATTGGCTTGAGTAATATCTGCACAGGCGGCTAAGGTGAATGCACTCATTAACCCTAATAATCCCAAGCGTAATTTATGTTTCATATGAGTTCCTTTCTATGCAAGAGAATCCAGAAATTGTTGTTCACTCCACACTTCAATCCCTAGCGCGTTGGCTTTATCCAACTTGCTTCCGGCTGAATGTCCAGCAATTACAACGTCTGTCTTCTTAGAAACAGATCCTGTCACTTTCGCTCCAAGCGATTCCAATTTTTCTTTTGCATCTTGTCTTGTTAATTGTTCTAATGTCCCTGTTAAAACGACAGTCTTTCCACTTAGAATATGTCCTGAAGCTTCACTGTCTGCTTTTGTCTTTCCAAGATAGCTCATATTCACTCCACGATCTTGCAATTCTTGGATAAGTTCTTGAACGGATGGTTGTTCAAAATAAGTTTTTACACTATAAGCAATAATATCACCTAAACCATCAATTTCCAACAATTGTTCAATGCTCGCCTCTTGTAAAGCCTTCATATTTCCAAAATGTTGTGCCAGTTCTTTAGCAGCCTTGGTTCCTACATGACGGATACCCAACCCTGTTAGAAGGCGTTCCAAGGAATTGGCTTTACTCTGTTCAATGGCTTCAAGAATATTTTCTGCACTCTTTTGTTGAATTTTGTCTAATGCTAATAGCTGATCTAGAGTTAATTTGTATAAATCGGCCACATCAAGAACTAGACCTTCTTCAAAGAGTTGCTTAATGATACTTGGCCCAATTCCACTCATATTCATCGCATTTCGTGAAACAAAATGGCTCATCCCTTCTGTCAGTTGGGCTGGACATTTTGGATTCAAGCAGCGAATCGCTACTTCATCTTCCAAATGCTCTAACTTTTCATGACAGACTGGGCAAGTTGTTGGGAACTCGTACGGCTGACTTGTTGCTGGACGTTTCTCCAAAATCACACGTGTGACTTCTGGGATAATGTCTCCTGCCTTATGAATCACAACGGTGTCTTCCAAGCGAATATCTCTTTCTTTCATCAAATCAATATTATGCAAACTGGCTCTGCGCACCGTTGTTCCTGCTAATTGAACCGGATCCATCACTGCAGTTGGGGTGACTACTCCAGTACGTCCAACCGTCCACTCCACATCGCGAACCACTGTCTGCGCTTCTTCCGCTGGGAATTTATACGCAATGGCCCAACGCGGTGCTTTGACCGTATAGCCGATTTCTTCTTGAGCGGCAAAATCATTGACCTTAATCACCATACCGTCGATTTCATACGGCAAGTCTGGACGTTTGGCACCAATCGTTTCGATGTAATTCCACACTTCATCAATCGTTTGGCATTTTAATCGCTCATGATTGGTCACAAAGCCCATCTCTGCCATCTTCTCCAACAACTCTTCTTGTGTAGAAACACCTAGTTCTTCCACACTAGGGCTGCTGTATAAAAAGACGGACAAGTTTCGCTTCGCCGCAATTTTTGAATCGAGCTGGCGGAGGCTTCCTGCCGCAGCATTTCTTGGGTTAGCAAAAACTTCTAGCCCTTCCTCTTCGCGAGACTCATTTAATGCCACGAATGATTTTTTTGGCATATAACATTCACCGCGCACTTCGACATTCCAAGGCTCTTTTAAAGACAAGGGTACTGATTTAATCGTGCGCACATTGCCTGTTACATCTTCACCTGTCGTTCCATCTCCGCGGGTTGCTCCAAGTTGAAGCTGCCCGTTTTGATACGTCAACGCAATAGAAAGTCCATCGATTTTTAGTTCACACACATACTCGATGGCTCGGTTCGTTAACTTACGAAGACGCGCATCAAACTCTTCCAAATCTTCTTTTGAGAAAGCATTTGAAAGGCTGAGCATCGGATTGGTGTGCGTGACCTTCTGGAATTGCTCGAGCACTTCTCCCCCCACCCGTTGCGTAGGAGAATCAGCCGTCACAAATTCTGGATGTTCTTTTTCTAGAGCTAGTAATTCATGATACGCCTTATCGTACTCTGCGTCTGTTGCGGTGGGCTTATCTTCCACATAATACTCATGACTCCAACGATTTAATTGTTCTTTAAGCTGTTCAATTCTTTGTTGAATCGTTGTACTCATCTTCATCCTCTATTCTTCGATTTTTTCAATTGGGGCAAAACTTGCAAGGAGTCGCTTAATCCCCATCCCCGCAAAAGCCACGTCAAGTTCTTGACGATCTCCTTCACCGGTAATACGGACTACAGTTCCTGTGCCCCATTTCTTATGAGATACTTTCATACCAACCGTCCATCCATCGCTTGAAGCAGACGTTGGCGTTGGTTTTTCTACGCGCTGAATGCTTGCAGAAGAGTGAGGTTTCTTTTGTAAATATCCCTCATTCTTTTGCGCATTAGTATTGCGGTAACGATCAAAGAGTCCCCCACCCGTTGCAGCAGAAGAACTTCTGTTATAACTTGGTTTTTCTGAGTAGAAACTACTTGAATAATAAGAGTCGCTAATCGTTTCTCCTTCTTTTTGAAGAAGTTGGTCATCAATTTCTTGCATAAAACGAGATTCGCGGTAATGTTGCGTTTTCCCGTAGAGCAGTCTTGAATACGCACGCGTCATAAAGAGCTTTTTCTCTGCACGTGTGATACCCACATAGGCTAATCGACGCTCCTCTTCTTCATCACCTTCTTGTAAGGTTCTTGCAGAAGGGAAAATTCCGTCTTCCATCCCCACAAGGAAAACGACTGGGAACTCTAACCCTTTTGCCGCATGCAAGGTCATCAATGTAATTTGAGAAGCACTCGTTTCTTCTTCATTTTCCATATCCGTTACTAAGGATAAATCCGTTAAGAATTGAACTAAAACTGATTCCTCTGCTTCAGAATCGAACCGTTTTTCTTCGAACTCTTTGGCTACGGATAGGAATTCGCGCATATTATCGATTCGCGCATCAGCTTCCATGGTATGCGCCTGTTCAAGAGAGGCAATGTAGCCTGATTTTATCATGACTTCTTCGATTAAATCGGTTAGCGAAACAAACTCTTGCATCTTGGTTAAATCGCTAATCAATTTTGCAAAATCGGCTAAGCCCTTCCCTGCTTTCCCACTAATTCCATTAAGAGTCGTCTCAGCGGAAGCTTCTAAAAGAGAAAAGCCGTGCATTTGAGCAAAGTCTTCTAATTTTTCAATACTCTTTCCACCAATACCGCGTTTTGGTGCATTCACAACACGTCTAAAGCTAAAGTCATCGGTCGGATTCACTAATAAACGTAAATAGGCAAGTAAATCCTTGATTTCCATACGCTCGTAGAATCGTTGGCCCCCTACCATTTTGAAAGGCATATTCGCCTTTAACAAATCTTCTTCAAGGGTCCGTGATTGAGCATTACTACGGTATAAAACTGCAAAATCACTATAATCGTACCCATCAAAATTCACCATCTTTTGAATGGTTCTCATCACATAACGAGACTCTTCATAACCGGAAGCCGCACAATAATAGGTAATCTTGTCCCCTGCTTCATTTTCGGTCCATAACTCTTTTGGTTTACGATTTTGATTATTTTCAATCACTTGATTGGCTGCTTTTAAAATCGTCTTCGTCGAACGGTAATTTTGCTCTAGTAAGACCACTTTCGCCTGTGGATAATCGTGTTCAAACGACAAGATATTCTCCATATCGGCTCCACGCCAACCGTAAATGCTTTGATCGGCATCCCCAACCACGCAAATATTTTTGAACTTATCCGCAAGTAGTTGCACCAGTAGATATTGTGCATGGTTTGTATCTTGGTACTCATCCACATGGATATAGTGGAATTTTTGTTGATAATACGCTAAGACATCTGAATGCTCTTTAAACAATTTCACCGTTAACATGATTAAATCATCAAAGTCAACGGTCATATTTTTGCGTTTTTCCGCTTCATATTCGACATAGCACTTCGCGGTTATTTGGTCCATGAAGTTTGCATGTGTCTTTGCGAAGGTTTCCGCATCTTCAAAATTATTTTTTGCATTACTAATACTTGCTAAGATTCCACGCGCATCAAACCTATCCGAATCAATATTTAGCTTTTGCATAATGCGTTTCATCGCGGATAGTTGATCCCCAGAATCGATAATCGTAAACGACTTTGCAAGACCGATGCGTTCACAATCTCTTCGTAAAATACGAACGCACATTGAGTGAAAAGTGGAGACCCACATATCGTTAGCTTGTTCGCCCACTAGAGCACTCACACGTTCTTTCATCTCGCTAGCTGCTTTATTCGTAAACGTAATCGCTAGAATATTCCACGGTTGCACTTCTTCCTCGGCTAAAATATAAGCCATTCGATGCGTCAACACGCGCGTCTTTCCACTTCCAGCCCCCGCCATTACGAGAAGCGGACCTTGTGTATGCATGACCGCTTCTTTTTGGCGAGGGTTCATTTCCTTAATTAATTCGTTTGAATTTTTCACTTACTCTTTCCTTTCCTTGAGGAACTATTTTCCATTAAAGAATAAATCTGAAACTTCAATCTCTCCAAGTAGATCCACACTGGATCCTCCACTTAATCGAATCACTCCTAAGATGTCTGTTGCTCTCTTAGGTGAGGTTTGGAAAAATTCAAAATCCCATTTTGGTTTCAATAGTGTTAATAAACTTGCTTTTTCGAGCATGGATTCATAAATCGGCACTAGAATCATTTCTTCAGTAGGTTTCTTGTATTCCACCGGAAGTCCTGTGGCTACTCGCGTAATGATGTCCGATAATCCTTTTCCTAGTTGTGCACTTCCAAATTGTTGTTGGATTAAAGGCAGTTGATTAATCGATTTTACATAAAAAATGCCATTATTTCCCATCAACACTTGAATCGATAGCACCACTGACCCTGAAAGATAATCTACGACTTTAAAAGCAATCCTCTTCAACTCTTGAACCCATTCTGGATTCATCCGACGTGAAGCAATACTATACTTTAATTTTCCAGAGATATATACATCTTCTGTAATTGGTAAAATCGTTACACGATCTTCATAGTCACGAACAACAGTCAACGAAAAATGGCGTTGAGCAGGGACAAAGGCAGTCAACATACTTGGCCCTTCTTCAATTTTCCCCAAAACTCGCTCGTCAATATCTTGATCATATAATTCGATAGGTTCTTCATATCGGCTATGGACTTGATTACTTTCTAGAAAAGCGGGAAGCCCAATACTTTCTAATAAAGTAGGCAATTCCCCAACATGGGTGACAATCCCATAAGGAGCTACGTTGATTGCATGTTCTTCTAAAAATAATTTTTCGACCGTACGATTTTGAGAAATTTCGGCTAGCTCCAATGATTGGTAATATCTTGTTTTACTACTTAGAGCCACTAATGTGTCTACAGAAACTAAATTCGTCATCAGAAGGAGAGTATCTACTTTCTCAGCAAAATCAAGTAAGGATGCACGGTCATCATAGGAAGACACAATTTCATATTCTGCCATCGAAATAGCAGCCTCGTTCGATTGATGGTAGCTATATACAACATACCCCATCTTTCTAGCAGCAATTGCAACTGATGCAACTTGCTCGTCTCCCCCAATGATTCCGACAATGGATCCTGGTAATAATTGACTCATGTATATCCTCTCCTTTTGCATACGTTAGAATGAATTTGATTTCTTAAGAACCTCTTCGCACAGATGCGGTTGTTTCTTCGCTTGGCAATTTATCATATTGATACAATTGATGTTCTTCAATCATTTGAATCAGCTTTTGTGCATAGGTTGGGTCGGTGGCATATCCTGCATCTTGCAAGGCTTGAGCTGCTTGTTTATAATTTCTAGCCCCTAGCACTTTATGATAGAGCGTTGGATCCCAATCTACCCCATATGCCAACAGTTGCGCATGAGCTTCCACTGAATCTGCCCAGCTATCATATACACGGAAACGACCATTAATCGTTATCCATGTTTCATTGACAAATTCTGCTGTTTCAAGCACTACATTCGGCTGTGCAGTCGTCGCTTTTACCCCATATAAATTATAATATTTGCTCGCTAATAAGCTTTCGCCCCAGTTCGATTCGAGGATTGCTTGCGCCAAACTGACACTTGGCAATACTCCATAATCGCGATATGCTTTTTGGGCGGCTGGAGCAATCGTCTCTATGAAGGTCTCTCTTGTAGACGTCTCTGCCTTGTGCTGCGGTTTATTTTCAGACAACCATGTGATGGTTCCGGCCAAAAGAACACTCGTTACAGCTACGAGGAGAAGCGCCGTCAATTTAGATAATGACTTAAACCACTCTACAAGATGAAACGCGAATTTACTTTTTCTTTTCTTTCTTTTCGCCACAATTTCACCACTTTCTTTATCTTTCAATTTTATCATAAAATACCCTATAAAAAAATGGATACCCCCTTGATTTAAAGAGAGTATCCGTGATTTTAATCATTCAATTTTTATTCTGCATCATTTTCTGGAACAAATACGTTTTTACCGTATTCTAAATATTTCTGTTGGGCTTTTTCGTCCCTGATCCACTCGAGTAAGCCTTGTTTCTTTGTTCCAATTTGTTTATGTGTAATCCCTACAATTCGAATTTCAATAATATCTTGATAACTCCAGCTTCCATAATTCGTCGCAATGCGTAAGATGGTCACATTCTCTTTGAATTTTCCCTTACTAACAGCAGCTGTCTTCCATTCCACTCGTACATTTTCTTGACGAATCCAATGATTAGCAATTTGGACTTTTAGCCTTAAATATTCAGCCACCGGATCAGAAGCCACCTCAGGAAGAACGTCCGCATTTCTGGCAATTTTGTGCACCAGCATCCACTCGTAGTCCGTAAATAGCATTGAAATCTTCTGCATATTTTCAGATTTCAAACCTCTTTCTCCATTCTTCCATCTTGTCCAACTTTGCCCACTAATACCTAATTCTTGTGTGTAAAATGCTTTTTCTGAGAGATATCTTTCTCGAATGGCATTTACAACAATTAATACAAATGCTTCATGCATCTTCATCACCTCTTAACACTATAATACACCTATTAGGTTCATTTTTCAAATTTTTGTCATTTTTCACTATCGTATATTATAATAACGTTATCTTTAAAGAGAGGTGAGAGTGTGTCCCAAACTTCAAAAAATCCATTTCATATCGGACTACGTACTTTAAAAACCGCTATATCAGTATTTCTTTGCGTTGTGCTATTTAGAGTATTACATCGTGGTTCTCCGATGCTGGCTGCACTATCCGCCATCTTTAGCCTAAGAACCGACCACGAACAAACCTTTAAATTTGCGCTTTCTCGTTTTGTAGGTAACACTACAGGTGGGGTGGTCGCTATTCTGCTGTTCCAATTAAGAGCCATTCTTCCGTACCAAGAATATACGGATTTATTACTAGCACCGATTGGAATTATCTTAATCATTTTGTTTTGTAATCAATTCAATAAAACCGGCGTTATTAATTCATGTTCAACCTTCTTAGTCATTTTCTTTAATGTGGAGGCCGGACAAAATACCGCCTATGCGATTCAAAGAATTTTGGATACCCTCATCGGCGCATTGATTGCTATTGGAGTGAACCATCTTCTTCCAAACCCGCACTTGAAAACTGAAGAAAAAGCATAAACGAAAAGCTACGTTAGGAAATCCTAACGTAGCTTTTTTATTTTAGCGATCCCCACCGCGATAGCTATTGGCATTCGTAAAGAACACTTTTTCAATCACATCGATCGGTTTGGATAATAATATTTCTTTTGTTTTGAGCGATTGTACTCGTAGTGTTGGTTTTCCGTCTACTAAAGAAATCATCACCAAATTCCCTTGATTTAAGTATGGAAGTGGAGCATATGGATCTGTTTCAATGGTTTGACTAAGTTCTAATTGATGATTGGCACCAATTTTGTATAGAGTCAATTTATTATTCTTTCGTTCACTTGGCTCTTTATACCCTTGACTTTGAGACAATTCTTTCGATTTTTCAGAAGAAATTAAATACACTTGATCCTCCACTACATATACACTTGTGTTTTCAAAAGCCATCGTCTCAGTCGATTCAATTTCATTGAATTGTTTCTTCTTCGCATCAAAAGTTATCCAATGGAATTGGTTTTCTTTCGAATAAGAAGACCCCATGATGAGTCTTTGCGGATCATAGACTTTCTCGCTTGAAGCGACTCTCCAGTGGAATTCTTGTAGATTTCCTGGTAAATTGACTTTTTCCAATTTAGAAGGAGTCCCCGTCTTCAAGTCAATCGAAAACGTTAATAGATAATGCCCTCTATCAGAATCGCTCCATTGCATAACTGCGTATAAAGTATCCCCATCTCTGTAGAAGGTAGGAGTTTCAATATACGTACGGTCCCCGCGGATTTCTTTTGGAATGGATACCGTATTGGAAACCAACTCTTTCGTCTCTGTATTCATCAATGTATATCCAATCACTGGGTCATTATTTGTCTGATACACATTAAATTGTGATCCGTAATAGAGTTTATATCCTTTGAAAGTGATAGAAGTTCCGTAATGTGGTCTATCAAGTACTGAAAAATCTTTCATTTGATTTCGTAAACTATACGAGTAGAGATGATCTCCAAAACCAATTCGTTTCACTTCTCCGTCTAAAAGTGCGTGAGTAGCACCATTATGATTGGTAATATCTTGTGTATAGGGAGTAAACTGAAACGTCGCTCCTTCAACGAGTTTTTTCTCTTCTTGTGATAACTGCAGAGAGACAGGAGCAGGTTTGACATCTTTATAGACTGCAAATCCTACACTACTAAGGAACATGAGACCACCGAGCGCAAAGATGACTGTTGCAAATTTTCTTGATTTCATTATCCAAACCTCCTTATACGCTGACCTTATGATTTAATAAATAATCACTGAGTAATAAATTGCCGATAATCCACACGATTATTCCCGTTCCTAAATAGAGTATGGTTTCAGATCCGATGAAATAGAAACTCCATTGGTAACGAGAGACGGTTCCTACATAAATGATAAGGAGTAAGATATATCCGATGATACTCATTAATTTCGTTGTTGTGGATTTTTTTTCAACTCCCACCACTAATAAGGTGATTTGGAAGATGGTTACGATAGCCGCTATCCCAAATAGGAAGAAGAAGAAAAATTGAGTCGCATATTTTGGAACAACCGTCTGCATAGCAATGGAATTCGTCACAAGAGACCATGGTGTCACGTGATAGGAATCAAGACTCGGAATAAATACTCTTGAAAGAGTGTAATTTAAAAATACTCCAATCACTTGAACACCTTGTAGGAAGAACGTGATGATCAGCATTGTTAGTAACTTCGATAAGTACACACTAAAGCGGGACCCTGGCAACATCAATAATCGGTAAATGAAGGAACCCTTTGTACTCCACTCTTTCGACCAAATCATCGCACTATAGACAAGAATGGCCACTCCTGCAAAAAATACAGGTAATCCAATATTGATTTCTACGAGAACCACTCGAAGAATTTCTTGTTTTTCAGTTAAAATTCTCATTCCACTCAGCAGCCCAGAAGTTACTATCGTAAAAAACTGAAGACCGACTTGAATCAATACTTGAAGCAGTGCCGTAACGAGAATAAATCCTTTGGCCTGGCCTAAATTATAAAGCGTTAGTTGAATGACTTTTCTCATTGTAAGTATACCTCCCTCATCACATCTACGATAGACTTCCCTTCTTCTTCACGAACTTGTTCTGGATAAAATTCTTTAACAATTTTTCCTCCGTCCAGCAAGAGCGCCTTGTCTACAATGTACTCAATATCATTAATTTCATGTGTTGTAATTAGTACGCCTCGTCCGTCTAATAAATCACTCGTAAACACGCGTGCAATCTCTTCACGTGTAAAGACGTCAATTCCGGAGAATGGTTCGTCCATCAAAATATAATCCGTGTCTAGTCCCATTCCTAGCAGTAAATTCAACTTGGCTACATTCCCTTTTGAAAGAGACCTCACTTCGTCTTTTAAGTTCAATCGGAAGAACTTCAGTAAATGTTTTTCTTTCGCACGATTCCAGTTTGGATAGAAGGTACGCATAAAATCAATCGCTTCATCTACCGTTTGATTTGGAGAGATAATAGAACTATCCGTAATGTAGCTGACTTTCTCAGCAAACACCTTACGCACTGGCATATCATCAATCACGATTTCGCCTTTGTCATAAGGGAGTAAGCCCGCAATAGAATTCATAATGGTTGTTTTCCCAATCCCATTCACACCGATGAGCGCTGTGACTTCCCCTTTTTTCGCGTTAAACGAAATATCATCTAACACTTGTTTTTTTCCAAATTTCTTACTTAAATTTTGTACCGTTAACATTTAGAACTCTCCTTCCTATCACAATTTCTGACTCAGATGGTCGATAATCTCTTTTTGAGAGAGATGAAGCGGAGCAATCGCATCGACAAAACTCGTAATAGCTTCTTCCAACATTTCTTCTTTTAGCTGTTCGATTCTATCCTCATCTTCTGTCACTCTACTCATTACATTATTTCCCGTTGTCACAAGACCGATAGCCTCCATTTCATGAAATGCCCTTTGAACCGTATTCGGATTCACTTGCATCACCTGAGCCAGTTCTCGTCTACTTGGCATTTCTTGTCCGGGTTTTAGCCGTTTGGATACTATTTCCGCCTTGAAATACGCGACAATTTGCTCGTAAACCGGACTTCTTTTATCAAATACAATCATCGGCTTCTCCTTTCTTTCGATTGTATTAGTGTATTAATCGAATAATACACTTTCTTTTAACTGTATTATGCGCTTAGTACACTCATTTGTCAATAGCGTTTTCAAAAATATTTTTAGAAAATAAAAAAGACGACCCATTTGAGTCGTCTTTAACATTATTGTAATTTTAATTTCACCATTTCTTGCAAGATTAAGTTCGCCATCTCGGCTGCTCCAGTATCATTTGGATGAATTTCATCCTCGAAGAGCAACTCTTTCGTGCGTCCTTTCGCATAAGTTCCCCAGTCGATTAAATGCACATTTGGATACCGTTCAGCGGCTGCTTTCAGCTGATCGTTTACTTCTTTTGCCCATTTAATTTCATATCCTGCCGTTACTAAGAAAATGTCACGGTTGCCTGCTGCTTGAATGAGAGAATCGATTTGCGCACTTGCAAAGGCTCCGTTTGAACCAAGTACAAATACGACCGTTTGAGATAATCTTCCTTGTTGCACTAGTTTTTGAACGACAGGAGTACTGTAATACAATTGACGTCCCACTTCACCGTCCACATAAGCATTTGGAAAGACTTCTCTTAATTTATTGGCAGAAGCTAATAAGACGGAATCTCCTACAAAAGTAATTGGCGTTTGTCGAACTTGTTGTTCTATATTGGCCTTTACTTCCGAATTTACGGTTGTGACAGCTTCCGTAGTAGGTTCCACAGTTGTTTCTTGAAGCAATTCCTGATTTTTGCGAATTTTTTCTTCTACTTCATGAACCACACTGGTTTGGTCTTTTTCCTGCGCAAATCCAATTCCTGCTAATCCCGCAAAGACCAGATACACTAATGAAAAAGCAATTCCGAAGTGTTTCAAGCCTTTTGGAAGGTTGGATTTCATATACGCCGTTAACCGGTACGGACTATGCGCTTGTCCAATCGGAAGCAGAATCCGTTCTTTTTCAAATAATTGATAAGTGATTTCAGCTAGTACAATTATCGTGATCCATTGAATCAAAACATTCAACCAGTAATCTTCAACCCCCCGTAAAAAGGATGGCAAGATTAAGTGAATTGGATAAAACCATAAGTAATAAGAGTAACTTCTTTTTCCAAAGAAAGTAAAGCCTTTAAAACTAATGATATAGTGAAGCCATACGCCTTCACGAATGGCAAATGAAACCAGTAATGTCATGACAATGGAAGACACTAGCATGATCATGTAATACACTTCCGCTTGCATCCCATTGAAGGTCACGAGCATCCAAATGAGCGCCCCCATACTAATGATGCTGGCAATATTCAAGTTCCCCTTATTCGAATGGTCTTCTGGGATTAAGAGTTTTCCTTCATGAATATAGCTTAGTGAAGCACCTAAAGTGAATGAGAACAGTCGAGTTGACACAAGATAGTACACATGCGATGGATCTTGTTCCCACCAATATAAAGCTGCCATCCCCACTGCTGAAGCAATCGTTAGAAATGCTAACAGTGCGAACTCTTGCATCCGCAGAAAGTTCATCTTCTTCATCCATTTTCTCAGCAAGAATCCAACAATTAATAATTGGACATATAACGAAACGTACCAAAGATGGACAAAAGGACTCGGATTAGCAGACTGTACAAAATAAGATTGTTGACTAAAGATTTGATAATCGTTATTGACAAAGAACAGTGCGGATAGCGCCATTCCTCTAATATTGGATAACATTTGCGGTGCGATTAAAAAAAGCGTAGCAACGGTCGTGATAATCATAAAGAGCATCGGGAAAAACATTCTTTTTAGACTCTTCCACGAGAATCTCTCTTGATAATCTTCGGCAAAAGTCTTCTTATTCTGTCTAAAGGTTAAATAGCCCCCAACTACAAGAAAACCATTTACCGCCAAAAAGCCCCCAGGCAATAAATGTTGAAAATAATAATATAAAATAATTGCAAGTATAAAAAAACCTTTCAAGCCATCTAAAGCTGCGCTCCTCTTCCGTTTTTGTTTTTCAGGAGGATGTGGATGCGCATTTGACTTAGAAAGTCCCGTTTGATAATTTGAAGTCTCCATTGAAATTCTCCATTCATTCTGTTTGTCATCATTATATCTCAAAACAGCTACATTTGGATACTATAAACTTTACATTTTAATTACTTTTGAGAAAATCATTTCCAATTGTTTCTGTGGGGAAAACAGAGTTCAAATTTGTCTCTAAAATCAAAAAAACTAGGCAAAAAATGCCTAGTTTCTTCATTTATAATAAAATAATCAAGATGTAATTTAACTCAATGGAGATAGCTGCTATTTCAACCCTTTAAAAGCATCTACTTTAATCTTCTTGCTATCAATCCCTTTTTCTTCAAGGAACCTCTTCATCATTTCCACATCATCAGGTTGACCAGATAAGAGATATGTGGCCTTATTTCCATACTTTTCTGCTGCATTTTTAAGGCTGTCTTGACTTTGAGAAAAGCTAGAAGTTGTTTCATAGGTCAAATTTGTTTCATTTTTTGATAAATTTGCTATTTCTTCATTAAAAATAAGAACCCCTTTATCCAAGTGACTGATAATAATATCGCGTTTTCCAGCCCACTCTTTGATAATTGGCCGTATTGCCGCAATGCCAACGTCAGAAGCAAAAAAAACAAGTGGATCTTTGCCATCTGCAACAGATAAATTAGAGTAAAGCTAGCTCATCTCGACCTTACTTCCTACTTGCAAATTAGTCAATGTTTTTTTATAGAAACTACCACTATTGTGTGTCAAAATGAAAATTTCATTCTCATTAGGGTTAGAAGCTATTGTCAGCCAGCCACTATTTTGTTTGTTTTTATCATTGCTCATTGAAGCACTGGATATTACGTCGGTAGTTTCTTGAGCGTTCTCCTTAACATCATGTAATGTAAATTGAGCATAAGATCCAACTTCCCATGTCACATTGTCAGGTTTCGTCAAACGTATTAAGTAAAGGTCGTCATTGAGATTTTCAATGGATTTAACCGACAAAGTTTGACTCCGTCCAAGATAGGTAATCGCACCCCAAGTAATAATGCACAGTGTCACCAGAATAGATATAATAATTATCACCATTTTTTACCTCTTTTCATTATTTCCCTCATTTCCAAAATTTAAAAGATACCCAAAAAGCCAGTGCGATAGTAGGAATAAAACCAATCACTTTGATAACAAAATCGGTATCCGCCAAGCCGTATATATAAATCATGATAGTTACTGCTGCCAACCAAATGCCTGCAATTTGCAAAATAGCAGGTAATCCGGTAATCATACATAACCCTATCGCTAACAACATTATGCCTCCAGTAGCAAAGCTCATGAAATCAGGGCTGGATAAGTCAATTGACTGTAGCATAGCTCCCAATATAATGACCAAAATACCAATAACGGCGACAGAAATTCCTGCAATACTCCATCCATTCATTTTTTTACCCCTTGTTTGTTCATAATAATATCTCCTTTATAATTTTGAATGAATAAAATTTAAATTCATTCATTTTCTCTTAAAAAATAAAGAAATCAATTCTTTATTTTTTTAAAATGCCCTTTACAAAATAAGTTGCAAGTATTTCAACTGTTTTACTGACACCCGGAAAATCATTTTCTGTAATGTGCATATCCATATAGTAAAACAGATTGTAAACTTGTAAGATTTCTTGAATTCTTTCTTGTGAATATCCTTCATCCTCGATACGATTGGTAAATGTCTCCTCTAAAAACTGATGAAATGAATTTGAAATTTTGCCTTCTTCCGAAGAATAATAACGATGCAACTCATTAGAAATCATAGGATTGTACCATTCCGAAAGAATTTTATTGGAAGAAATATAACTTCGTGACGTTCTGAAAATCTGACTGACAAGTTCGACCATATCCATTCCCCAATCAATTTCGTTTATCATTGCTTGACGTACACGATTATTCTCATCTACATAAACATCTAAAAAAATAGCTTCTTTACTGTCATAATAGTTATAGAAAGAACCGACTGCCACACCAGCTTGTTTGGCAATTTCTGAAATTCCTGTTGCCTTATAGCCTGTTTTAGAGAAGATATCATGGGCAGCAGCCTTTAAAGCCTGTTTTTTATCCAATTTAACAGATCTCCTTTTAGTTATGAATGAATATTTTTTTTATTCATTCATAATGTATCATATTGCATGTTCCTTGTCAACATAATAAGAAAATAAAAGACTTTAAGTTTACAATCAACACACTTTACAGTCTTAGAATTCCCCCTTATTCTTTCCAAGCGTCAAATCAAACTACGATACCTGAATTGCCTGACTCTGTATGCCAAGATATTTGAAAGTTCCACGCTTTTCTTACTGTTCTTTAACACTTTATATTCCCTCTAATTTTTCATTTTCCTGTTCAATGAACATCAGTCATACAGTTATCAAATTGCAGTGTTTGTTCTCTGCCATCTTTGGCAAAAGTGAATTTTCGTTGTTGTAAAAATTAAGAAATAAGAGGAACAGCAAGCATAGGAAAGGGTTCTTACCTTTTGTGGTGTTTTCCTGCATACAGTTCAAGCATAAGGTCAAGGATTTCATCAATACGATCACTGTCAAGTCCTGATTGGCTTCTACTTCGTAACATGAGCATGAAAAAAGCGGTGTTCTTATACTTCCTTTAACAGAAGCGAAAGAGCACCGCTTTTACGATTTCCTATTTAATTTTGATTCCCACAACATGCATTTTATGTCTGTGGTAAAGTACTTCTATCTGAAGAGTTTTTACAGCACATCAAGGCTTTTTCCTCAAAAGTAGTAAATTGTAGTAAATTCAATCCACTCTCATGTAAATATCCTTGTATTTCAAGGGGTTTGAGGGTTAACTATTAAAGTTTGCATTTAAACTCTTAATGTTCTGAAGCACCGCTTGTTGCGTCTACTGCTTGTGCTTGAGCTGGAGCTGAATGCCCACTATCTGAAGCACCACTTGTAGCATCTGCTGCAGGAGCAGGAGCTGAGTGTCCGCTGTTTGAAGCGCCGCTTGTTGCGTCAGCTACAGGAGCTGCCCCATTTGCGCTCACTAAACGTTGGCCAGTTGTTTGTAAGTACCAATCTAACCATGGTTTGAAGTCAAACACGATTTCGTTAATTCCAGCGTAAGAACCATCAGGATAGTACATTGCTTGATAGTTGTGTACGTTGATGATTTCTGGTGGAGTGTTCGGAACGATTGTACGGAAGTAATCCACGTTTCCTGCACGTAAGTTCGCAATGAGGTATTCCACATTTTTGAAGGTACGTGGTGGGTGAACAGTTCCTAAACGGTTACCAGATTGAGATGGCACACGTGGAGCCAACATTTTGTTTGCTGGTTTGTTGAAGTTATAGTACAAGAATTGGTTGTTGTCATCGGCATATGTTACTTCAAATGGTAAAGCTTTTAAGAACATATCGATTTGGTCAACAGTTAATAAACCGTGGTCTAAGCGAACATAGTCGTTTCCTTGAGCAGCTCCAACGATTTCACTTGCTTTTTCAACCCATTCTGGATCATCTGGATCTACGCCTTGAACTGTTGTAGAAATTGGGTTTGTGCAGTCTAAATCTTCTGGAGGAGTTGGTAATGGTTTACGTAACACTTTTACAACCTCCACATATTTCACGAAGTTTTCTAAGCATGAACGTAAGAACGCTACAGTTCCTTCGCTCTTAATGTTGCCTTCTTCGTCGAATGCTTCTTTTGCTTTTCCTAATAAGAATTCGTTCCCTGGTAATACATATGCGTTTACCCCTGGAGCGTCCAAGATTTTACGTAAATGCACTTGCGCACGTGAAGTACCTTGGTCATAGTGAGAAGCTCCCATAATCATGACAGGTTTGTTTTCGAATGGGTGTAAGTTGAATGACATCCATTCTAATGTGCTCTTCAAAGCAGCTGTAATTGTGTGGTTGTGTTCAGGTGTCGCGATAATCACACCATCTGCACGGATTAATTTGTTGTACATGTATTGTACTGGGAAGCTCTTAGATTGATCTTCGTCTTGGTTGAACATTGGAATATCTTTAATTTCTAAGATTTCAAACTCGAATAAGTCACTGAATTTCTTTTCGATAAATTGTAATAATAAACGGTTATGCGAAAATTCCGCATTTGATCCTACGATACCAATAATTTTCATTTTCTACTGTCACTCCTTATTTTTTAGAACTGTCCCATGAGAAGTTTTTCGCTTCTTTTTCACGAGCTTCGTTTGCACGAACTAATTGTTTTGTAATTTCAATGAATAATAAGTAATCTTCGAAAATCTTTTCTAATTTTTCAACAGTCACTGTATCTTTTAAGTTACCTTCTTCGTCGAATGCTTGTAAGGCGTGACCTAATAAGAATTCATCACTTGGTAAAACACGTGCTTTAATTTCTGGCGCGTTTAAGATTTGACGTAATTGACTTTGTGCACGTGAAGAACCGAGTGTCCCGTAAGATGCTCCTGTAATCATGACAGGTTTATTTAATAATGGATAGATACCATAAGATAACCATGCTAAAGCGTTCATTAATACAGCTGGGCATGAGTGATCATATTCTGGCGTACTAATGATTACTCCATCTGCTGCAGCGATTTTATCTGCAATGGCTTGTGCTTCTTGCGGCACAGCCTTAGGAGTTGGTTTGTTGAACATTGGTAAGTCTTTAATTTCGACTAGTTCAATTTCCGCCTGTTCTGAAAAATGTTTTTGAATGTATTGTAATAGTTGACGGTTTGTTGATTTTTTAGAGTTTGTTCCGACTAAACCGATTAATTTAACCATTTGAGTACTTCCTTTCGAGTAATTGAATCTTTGAAGCAAGTCCTGATGTATAGAAAATACGATCATCTTCTAAAATCATTACCGCTTCGATATGAGGGTGTTGTTCCACTTCAAATAAAATTTCATGGGCTTTCTTTCCAAAAAGTCGCGTTGTCCAGATTTCACAATCAACCGATTGCTTAGAAACAATTGTGAGGCTGCTCACATCTGTTTCGGCAGGATATCCCGTCTGCGGGTCGAGTATGTGATGGTATTTCTTCCCATCCACTTCGAGCACCCGCTCATAGACACCCGATGTCACAATGGATTCCTCATGAATCGGAAGAAGAGCTACGTTTTCTCCGCGTAGAAGTTTTGGATTTTGGATGCCAATCCACCAATTCCCATCTTCATGATGAATAGCGGGACCTAGCGTGAGAACATTCCCACCCAGGTTAATCAGTGCAGAGGTCACTCCATGCTCTTTCAGCTGTTGCATCACCAGATCCGCAATATAACCTTTTGCAATACAACCAAGGTCAATCCGCATTCCTTCTTCTTGCAGAAAAATCGTCTGATTCTCTTCATCTAAAACGACTTTTGTTGCATCGGTTAGTTGAAGTTTGGCTTGAATTTCTTCATCTGTTGGTACTCTTGCATCGCTGAAACCTACTCGCCAAGTTTGGACCACCGGACCGATCAGAATATTCATCCGACTCCCCGCAGCTAAACTATTCTCCAGTCCCATTTTCACTAAATGAAAAATCTCTGGATGAACACTAACCGCATGTTTCCCAGCAGCCAAGTTGACAGCCATCAGTTCTGAAGTTGAGTCATTCGCGCTAAAACGATGCTCATATCGCTTCAATTGCTCGAAAACTTCAGCCACTAAACGATCGCCTTCAGGATGCGCAATTTTCAATTCGATGACGGTTCCCATCAATCGAATGGTACCTGTATGATACTGTTCCAAGCTCCATTTCTCCTACGTTTTTTTGTGATAAAAAGCACACAATAGTGTATACTAAAAGCGTTTTCTACCCCTTAATTGTGAATGTACCATATTGAACAATCATTTTCAAGAAACAACTTTTAAAAAATAACAAAAAGTCATCATAATTCTTGATATCATGCCCTTTTTACTGTTTATTAAAATTCGTTTACAAAAGTCTTTTTCAAAAAAGAGCCCCTCTAGTCCCCATTTACATTTGTTCAACATTGCGCTTACTACTATTCTTCACTCTTCTCCTCAACCCAAAACCTTAATCTATAAAAAGTCTATAAGTCTAAGAAAAAAACACATTCATCCAAAACCTTCCCTTACTGAGAAGCAATAAAACTTATTACTAAGTTTGTTAAAGTTCACTCAGTCGAGGGACGAAAAAAGCCCCCTACTTTAATAGTTAAAAGCTCTAAATAGCCGAAGCCGGTCCTCTTCCTGAGAAGCAAGAAACTTAATGTGAGCCTTTATGGAGTTTTGGCGTTCTCGAGGGACTACAGAAAAAGCCCTTTGGATTCTATAATAACAACAATAGCGATTAGTAACCGATGCGAATTAGATTCTCTTGAAAATTGATTTTCTAGAGAATCTTTGAGGCTCGGTAGGATTGAGACCTTGGCTCAATACACTCCGAAACCCTTCCCTTACTGAGAAGCAATAAAACTTATTACTGAGTTTGGTAAATTTCACTGAGTCGAGGGACGAAAAAAAGCCCCCCTAGATTTATAGTAGTTGTAATAGCGAGTTCATAACCAATGTGAATTACTGACTCTAGGGTGAAACCCGTAGAGTCAGTTTGAAGCTTGGTAGGATTGAGACCTTGGCTCAATCCGGTATCGCTATTATAACAACTATAAAAATTCTAGGGGGAGCTTTTTGACAGTCCCTACGGGACTCCCATTAAATCTTTTTAACAAACTCAGATTTAAGTTTCATTGCGCCGAAGCCATCTATCTTACAATCGATATTATGATCGCCTTCCACGATTCGAATATTTTTCACGCGTGTTCCTTGCTTAATATCTTTCGGAGCGCCTTTTACTTTCAAGTCTTTGATGACTGTTACAGTATCGCCGTCTTGTAATTTATTTCCGTTTGCATCGATAGCTACAGGACCTTCTTCTACTTCTGAGCCTGGTTCCCACTCATACGCGCACTCAGGGCATACTAATAAAACACCATCTTCATATGTGTATTCTGAACCACATTTAGGGCAATTTGGTAATGACATTTACATTCCTTCTTTCTATTCAAAATTCATCTTAACGACGTTTACGAATCATATCTAACGGTTTTACAGGTTCCGTCACTTTCATTTTACAAATCATCATAGCATGAGGGGCCG
This sequence comes from Granulicatella sp. 572.rep1_STHE, assembly GCF_001073445.1. Taxonomy (NCBI): domain Bacteria; kingdom Bacillati; phylum Bacillota; class Bacilli; order Lactobacillales; family Carnobacteriaceae; genus Granulicatella; species Granulicatella sp. 572.rep1_STHE. The sequence goes on from NZ_JVBO01000020.1 coordinate 50,161, forward strand.
CTTCGATTTCTTCCCCATTTTCATCCCACAACTGAGTTAACACTTCTTCGTGATGACGCATTCCAGGTCCGTAGAACTCGATTTGGTCTCCGACTTTGAAATTGTTTCGTTGTTGAACGGTAGCTATCTGTGTTTCTGGATCATATTCCAATACTTGTCCAACGAACGCATATTGAGGAATTTGACGGCGTGGGCCAAATAATTGCTCATGTTCGGTTGGAACTTGGTAATAGAACCCAGTTGCTAATTCACGTTGGGCTGCTTTCCATAACTCGTCAATCCATTCTTGTTTACATACATAGTTGTCTGGATCTTCACAGTAAGAATCCACCGCTGCACGGTAAACATTTGAAACCGTAGAAACATAGTGAATGGATTTCATACGACCTTCAATTTTCAAGCTATCTACACCGGCTTCAATTAAATCCGGTAAGTTTTGAATCATCGCTAGGTCAACCGCACTCATGGAGAATTTTTCTTCGATGCCTTCTTCCCCTGCACCAACCATATTCTTTTCACCAGCAAATGGCATATCGAATAGACCGTACTTCCAGCGACATGATTGCGCACATCCACCACGGTTAGCATCACGATGCACCATGTGGTTGGATAATACACAACGTCCTGAATAAGAAATACACATTGCACCGTGGATGAAGGCTTCAATTTCGACATCCACTTTTTCTTGCATTTCTTTGATTTCTTCCATTGACACTTCACGCGCTAATACGACACGTTCTAATCCTTCGTCTTTCCAGAAGTTTAGTGTTTCGTAGTTGGCTGCTGAAGATTGTGTTGATAAATGGATAGGTAATCCTGGTGCTTCTGAGGCACAGATATCCATTAAAGCCATGTCACTAATAATGGCTGCATCGATTCCGATATCACGTACGGTACGGAAGAAATCTCCCGCTCCTTTTTCGTCGCCTTCGTGCGTCACCATGTTTGCTGCGATATATACTTTTGCATTATGTGCATGGGCAAAATCAACGGCTTCTTTCATTTCCGCAAAGTCAAAGTTCCCTGAACGGCTACGAAGTCCGTACGCTTCCCCACCAAGGAAAACGGCATCTGCTCCGTATAAAATAGCTGTTTTTAATTTTTCAAGAGTACCCGCTGGAGCAAGTACTTCAGGTTTTTTCAATATCTTTCTTCCCATTTGACTCTCTCCTATTTCACATCTTCTGGATTTAATAAGTAAAATCCTGCTTCAAGGCCACGAACTTCTGGATGAAGGGCACGCACTTGTAATTCAAGACTGGCGCTCTTTTCAGTAGTCCATGTTCCTGCTTCGATTTCATTACGAGCATTCACGAATAATTTCGCTACTTCAACAAAGTTTTCCCCTGGAGCGAGCACTCCGTCTAGCTTCCATTGCGGGATGCCCATTTCTGTTAACTCTAACAAATACGGCGCAAGAGACACATCGTTATTCGCAAAAATATGCGTTCCGTTAATGTCTTCATAAATTGAATAGTGAGAATCGTCATCTGCTGGTTCTGACACAAACAGACCACGGCGTTTTTCAACCGATTCTTTTTTCTCAATATAATTGAAATAGTTATTTAAAAGTGGACGTTTTGAATGATGGATACAAGTTGCTCCATAAACAAGAACCTCAATTGGAATTTCTACACCCGCTGCCAAGATTTTCATCTCTTCACGAGGAATTTCACGCGCAATCACCGCACCAACGGCACCACGTTTTCCCCAGAAGTTGACTTGACGACTACTTGTCACTAGTACGGCCGCATCATAACGGTACGGAATCGAATACTCAGGATTCTTCATAATTTGAACCACTCCTGGATCTCCTACCGCAATGTTATCCACACCAATTTCCTTTAAAAAGGATAAGTATTCCGGAACGAGCGCAATCCCTTCATTATGGAAAATCGCGTTTACCGCAACACTTGCTTTCTTCCCATATTGGTGCGCCAATTCTGTTAATTCTTTTTGTTCCTCACGTGTAAACGACATCGGAAGACGAAGCCCAAATTGGTCCTCCCCGAAATAAATCGTATCCACGCCTGCTTCAAGCAAATCTTTTGCTTGTTGGATCGATTCAACTGTTGCAATCAGCTCTATCATCCAAAGGCCCCCTTTGCTTTCTTTAAAATTTATACTTATCTAGAGTATCACAAAACAACTGAATTTTCTATTGTTAAAATATAAACAACACTCTCTTGATTTTTTATTCATAAGAAAATCCACCCTACTAAAATTGTAGGATGGATGCTATTTATTATTCTACTTCGAATCGAATGCCTATCCCTTCTGGTAAAGCTTTAAATACAGCAATCTCAGATGGTAATAAATGACCGATAACGTTTTGACGCGCATCTGATGGTAAACTTTCTTTAGTAATTTCAATTTCGCCTTGATAGCGACCATACCCCGCATTAGCCTGATTGATTTCTCCAACGGTGCGGATTGTCGTTGAAACCTCTCCGCCAAGCATGGCCCAGCCGCGAGTACCGAGTACACGGTACACAAAATCACTCGCATCGATACGGTCACGAAGCACTTTTCCTGTTAATTCAACTGGCACTTGTGCCTTTAATGACACAAATCCTTCCTGAAATTCCTTCATGACCTTTTGTGTTGACTCATGAATAAATGTATCCCCCACTAAAATCATATCCGTATGTGCACGAATAAGTTCGCAAATAGCCAAGCGGGTATCTATTCCTCGATGTGTTTCCACAGTAGGCAACCCTTCATGAAGCGGACCTCTTAAAGGTTCATCTCCTGGAATAAACGCGAGTACTTTGACCCCAAGCGCCTGCAATTTTTGGTTAATCGACGTGAATTTCTCAAGCGAAATTCCTGAATATACTTTTGGATAATAATTGTGGCAAGCAATGATTTGCTTAGCAAATCCTAGTCGCTCTAACAATTGGTATTCTCGATTTGTAAATGTTGAAGCATTTACTACAAGCGTAAACGCCTTGCCGCAACGTTCGATAAACGCTTCGTCTCCAAATTCGTCCAGACGTAAGTACGAAAGCCCTGCATTTTTCAGAGCCGCAATATTTTCTTTGGTAAGATCTTTATGAGCGATGTCTGGGATTAAATCTATTTCATATGAACGAGCAAGTTCCACAAGACGTGTCATATCTGCTATTTCTAGCGGATGTTCTGGTAACTGAAAAGAAGTGAAAGCCACGGTTTGACGCGCGGCTTTCATTTCTTCTAACACTTGTGTAACGACTTGTTCACCAAGATTGATATAAATGGAGCGCCCAAAAGAAATATTTCTTTTACTTGTTTCCATATACTTCATTAATACGATCTTCATCTACACCGAAGAACCATGTAATTACAAATCCTCCGATATAAGCTCCAATCATTGCAATTAAGAATTGTAATTGCGTTCCTGGCACCATGATTAAAGCTCCGAATAAACCTGAAACCCCTTGAGATACTGTTCCTAGGTGGAATAGAACTGCTAATACACCACCAACACCAGATCCTAAGCAGGCTGTTAAGAATGGTTTTCCTAAAGGAAGTGTTACAGCGTACATCATTGGTTCCCCGATACCTAAAATACCTACTGGTAATGAGTCTCTTGTTAATTGTTTTAATTTTTTGTTTTTAGTCTTCAAGTATAATGCTAAACCTGCACCCACTTGACCACCACCGGCCATCATTAAGATTGGTAATAGGTAGTTGATACCAGCACTTGGTCCGTTTGGATCGTTTAATAGAACGTGAATTGGTGTTAATGCTTGGTGTAAACCAACAGATACGATTGGTAAGAAACCAGCAGAAAGAATATAACCACCAACAACGCCTAATTGTTCATATACAAAGTTTAATACTGTATAAATTCCTTGAGTCATTGCTGCACCAGCAGGTTGAATGACTAATACAGACAAGAATGCTCCAATAATCAGTGTGCATAATGGTGTCAAGAATGTTTTCAACATTTGTGGCATGAATTTATCAATGGCACGTTCTAAGTAAGCTACTAAAATCCCCATCATTAAGGCAGCTAATAGACCACCAGCACCTGGGTTAAATGCTTTACCTGTAAACGGCATTAATACTTGGCCAGCATCTGTTTTTAAAAGAAGTGGCATTGTTGAAACACCAAGTGACATGCTTCCTGCAATCGCCCCAAGAATTGGAGTTCCTTTGAATTCACGAGCGGCATTATACCCTACGTATAAAGGTAAGAACGTAAATAGTCCCCAACCCATTGTACGAATAGCTTGGTACCACCATTCAAAGTTATATGCATTTTGAGTAGTTACGTTAATAACGTTTGAAATACCATTGATTAAACCAGCGGCGATAATCCCTGGTAATAGTGGCACGAAAATATTAGCAATATGTTCCAAGAATCGTTGTACTGGACCATTATGGGCTGCTTTATTTTCTTTTTTGTTTTGTTTTGCTAAATCTACTGCATCGACTTCATCAACACTACCGAGTTCAATCCCTGTCAATTCAGCAAATTCACGACCTACTTCAGTCACTTTACCAGGTCCTAAAACGATTTGAACCCCTTGTTCACGTTCAACAACTCCTAATACTGAATCTACATCTTTTAATCCAGCTACATCCACTTTTGATGTATCTGCTACTGTCAGACGTAAACGTGTCATACAAGTTGCATTACTGACCACGTTTTCCTTCTGTCCGACCTTACTTAAAATTTCACTTGCTACCTTTTTTGCATCCATTTTATTAAGCCCCCTTATTTTGTATTGCTCTAACAATATTCATTTGATTATCTCGAAGCAGTTTTTCCGCTTCTTCTACTGAAATATGATGTAATTGAGAAATAATAGCTACTTTTAAATCAAAATGATTGTCCTCAAGAACTTTTCTGGCATCCTCTTGAGGCAAGTTAGTTACTTTAGCTAGAATATTGGTTGCTCGTTGTTTCAATTTTTGATTTGTTGGTTGAACGTCGACCATATATCCTTTAAAAATTTTCCCTACTTGAATCATTGCTGTAGTAGTAATCATATTGAGAATGATTTTTTGTGCTGTGCCTGCCTTCATTCGAGTAGAGCCTGTAACCACTTCTGGTCCGGTAATCGCCTCAATTCCCACTGAGGCTACTTTAGAAATTAAAGCATCTGGAGAATTTGAAATAGCTCCAGTAAAGCATCCCACCTTATTTGCAAAGGCTAATCCAGCTGCCACATAAGGGGTACGGCCACTTGCGCTAATTCCTACGACCACATCTTCCTTGACGAGATTCAATGCCCTGAGCTGTTCTTCTGCAATTGTTTCGTCATCTTCCGCTCCTTCGATAGCATTTCGTAAAGCATAGTCTCCACCAGCTATTAACCCTACTACCATATCAGGTGAAACTCCAAATGTAGGAGGACACTCACTTGCATCAAGAACACCTAAACGTCCTGAAGTCCCCGCGCCCAGATAAATCAATCTACCCCCTTTCTCAAACGCTCTTACAACTCCTGCTGTTACTTCTTCTATCTCTGGAATACATTGTCCAATCGCATCCGTAATTTTACGATTCTCATCATTCATATAACGTAAAATTTCACCGATCGATTGAGTTTCAATATCCTTACTTCTGTCATTGACTTGTTCCGTCATCAATTTCGAAATATCGTCCATTTTTCTCCACCTCCTCCTAAAAATTCCACTTTTCTTCATAATGGAATCGTTTTTCTTAAACACATTATACAACGTTGTAAATTTTATTTCAATACTGTATAATAATTTTGGAAACATTATTTCTAAGAAAGGAGTTATATATGAAAAACTTTTTAACCGTCACGGACAAAAAAATTGAAGCCTTTATTTCAGAGCATTCAGAGATTGTACTCTCTTCTAGCATTCATACATTGGCAGAACATATTGGTGTTTCGCCTTCTTCTATTAGTAAATACATTAAAAAGATTGGATACCGCTCTTATTCTCGTTTCAAAGTAAATCTTGCTCAAAAAAATGCGCAAACAATTGATGAGCAAATCGAAAAAGATGATTCCATCAAAACGATTCAATCCAAATTAATTAGCACGGTCACTCGTTCTTATGAAATGACCTTGGAACTCGTGGATGATATCGTGTTGGATAAAGTCATCGACCTTATGAAGAATGCGCGTAAAATTTATACCTTTGGGGTAGGGGCATCTGGAATGGTCTGCAGTGACCTTTATTTCAAATTAAGCCGGATTGGTAAAAACATCCTGTACCATACCGATTCGCATATTCAATTAGCCAGCCTGGGTAGTGCGACACCGGAGGATCTTGTCATTGGGGTGAGCTATTCAGCCCAAACCAAAGAAGTCACAAGCGCTTTTGAAATTGCAAATTCTAGAGGAATTCCAACCGTTTCGATTACCGCTTTAGGAAACAATCAACTGGATTCCCTCAGTACGTATAGCTTAAAGGTCCCTCGACATGAGAATATTATTCGTTCTGCTGCGATTACCAGCCGAAATGACTCCTTATTCTTAATCGACTTGTTGTATCTTGGACTCCTCCAAAAAGACGACCGTCGTCAAAACGAAATTTTAGAATCGAGTTACCAACTCACTCACCAATTGAGAAAATAAAAAAAGAAGCATCCTCAACAGGATGGTTCTTTTTCTGTTTGCCTTTTACCGTTCCATCATTTTTCGAACGAATTTAATTTGCTCTTGATTACAAGTTTGTCCCACTTTACTCTTTAAATTTAAATGGAATACATGCCCTTGAGTATTCTTCTTATTCCCGTACTCTTTAAATACAAAATCAATTTGTTTTTGCTCCAGCACTTCTTTCAATCGGTGCGAATGCTTTCGTAGGAAATCCCCATTACTAGTGGCTAAGTATACAGGTGGAAAATCTGGTGTAATGTAGCGAACCGGGCTCATTTTCTTAATAGAAGATCCTGTTGGCTTTTCTCCAAGAATATCCGTTAAGAACGGTGTTAATAGCGCTCCTCTATGTTCTACTTCCCCTTCCATATCAAAGACTCCGCAATTTAACACGAGCGCCTTTGGAACAAGCTTCTCGGACACTGTAATTCCTGGAAAGGCTTTGGCATACTCTCTGTTTAATTGAATCGCTGTATACGCTGTTGCTAAATGTGCTCCTGCAGAGTCTCCTACTAAAAAGAGATTGCTTGGATCAAGGTGGTACTCTTTTGCATTCGTAACAACCCACTCCATAATGCTTCCTACATCTTCTAAAGGAGCTGGAAAAGTATGCTTTGGCGCAAGTCGGTAGCTAGCATTCACCACCGCAAACCCCTGAGCAGCTAAATACATACAATACGGAGCGTATACCTTCTTATCCCCGTAAACCCAAGCGCCTCCGTGAATATTTAGGAGTACAGGCAATTTGCCTTCCTTGTCTTTTGGACGATAGAGGTCCAGCAGATGCCACTTGTCGCAGGATCCATAAGATAAATTTTCAACAGTCTCTACATTCGTTGGTGGAACCCAACCCAAGTCTCGTTTTAAGTCCCCGATGGTAAATAACGTACGGACAATATGACTCGTAAGTGACATTGCTAAACCTCCTTTCCTTTTAATACTATTCGGCACCTTCTAAAAATGGTGTTACTAATTCCATCCACTCCAACGGAAGATAAGTGGATAAATATCCATGATTATATCCCTTCGCCTCATACAGTCTGCAATTAGGATGCATCTGTTGAAATAGCTTTGCCGATTCCTTCACGCACTTCATTTCTTTTTCACCATAAATATAGAGAACCTCAGCTGAACTATCTGAAATCGCTGGTTTCAATTGATAACTGGCCATATAGGTGTTATAAATCGTTACTAATGTTTTCATTGGCAATCTTGGCATATCTTCCAAATAATAATTTTCTAATTCTTCCGGATAAGCCATCTTAGGATACATCTTTCTCATGAGTTTTAATTGCATTTTACATGCTGCCTTACCGAACATCAACTTCCCAAAACATTTTACAAAGGCGATACTCATTTTCGCTAGTTTCGGTTGTGGAATGCAGAGACTTCCGTCAATAATGGCTTTATCAGCTATATAAGCATCTAACGAAAGTAACTCCATGACAATTTGCCCACCAAGCGAGACACCACCTAAAGCAAACACATGCCCATCGCATTGGTCTTTTATATACACTAGAATTTCCTGTGCAGATCGCTCAGTAGATACATACTCCTTTTGGTACTCCTCACCATGCCCATCTAGCACTGGTAAAATCACATGATATTTATCTGACAGAAGACGTGCTTGTCGCAAAAAATTCCACCATGAATTTCCTCCACCGTGGATCAATACAATATGAGGATTATGATTATCACCAAATTCATGAAATCTCATCAAAAAGCTCCCTTTCCACTACCATTTCTTTTACTATTGTAACCCAAGCGTTCAAAAAACACATCATAATTCTTCTCAAAGTCAGTTCACATGATTATATCCAACAAAAAAGGTCGGACTGGATAGTCCGACCTTTAAACATGTCATTAAAAATTATTTTAATGTTACTGAAGCGCCAACTTCTTCTAATTGAGCTTTTAATGCTTCAGCTTCTTCTTTAGCTACGCCTTCTTTTAATACGCCAGGAGCGCCATCAACTAATGCTTTAGCTTCTTTTAATCCTAATCCAGTTGCTTCACGAACAACTTTGATTACTTTAATTTTTTGGTCTCCAGCAGAAGTTAATTCTACAGTGAAGTCAGTTTTTTCTTCTGCAGCTTCACCAGCGCCACCTGCTACTACAGCTACAGGAGCTGCTGCTGTTACGCCAAATTCTTCTTCGATAGCTTTTACTAAGTCGTTTAATTCTAATACAGTTGCTTCTTTAATGTCAGCAATGATTTGTTCAATGTTTAATGCCATTTTTAATTTCCTCCATTTTTTGGTTGTTTTAATAATTTTTGTTTGTGTGTTTTTAAAGTTAGCTAGCTCGCTTTATTAAGCTGCTGCGCCATCTTTTTGATCTGCAACGGCTTTGATTGCCAATGCAGTGTTGCGAACTGGTGCTTGTAATACTGATAATAGCATTGAAAGTAACCCTTCGCGGCTTGGTAGTTTTGCAAGAGCTTCGATTTCTTCTTTTGAAGAAACTTTACCCTCAACCACACCTGCTTTAATTTCTAAAGCTTCAACTTTTTTAGCAAAGTCAGCTAAGATTTTAGCAGGAGCTACTACATCTTCGTTACTGAAAGCTACAGCTGATGGTCCTTTGAAAACGTCATCCATTCCTTCTAAACCAGCTTCTTTAGCTGCACGTGATAAAATGCTGTTTTTAACAACGGCAAATTGTACACCTGCTTTACGTAATTCTGAACGTAGATTTGTAGCTTGTTCTACAGTAATTCCTAAATAGTCAACAACAACAACTGATGATGCGTTTTTGAACTGTTCAGCAACTTCTGCAACTTGTTGTGCTTTTTTAGCAATGATTGCTTCACTCATCTTCGTTTTTCACCTCCTGAAATTTAGGTAGGGCATAAAAAAATCTCTATGCCCACAAAGACACAGAGAAATAAGATCAACTTGTTCTCCCTCGGTAGGATATTAAGGCCTAGGCCCCCTACTGTCTTCGGTCGCATTCAACTTTTATTAGTTTACATGATTGAATAGTGTCTGTCAAGAAAGAACGTAATTCTAAATTAAAAATTTTAACGTTATCTCTTTTGCTATTTTTATGATAAAATATTGATAAGAAAGGGGTGTACACCATGATTCATATTAGACCCGTATCCGATTTACGTAATAAGTTTCCCGAAATTGAAGAGATCGTTTTAAACGACAATGTTCCCGTATTTCTGACTAAAAATGGTCACGGTTCAATGGTCGTCCTCAGCGTAGAACAATATACTACTCTCATGGAGTCTGTTGAGAGAGAACTTGACGTTGCTGACAAAATTGCCGAATCTGACGAGACCCGTTACACACATTCCGAAGTGTTTGATCAAATCAGAGGGAAAATCAATGGAAAATAGTGAGTATCAACTATCCTACCTTCCTTTATTCCAAAAAGATTTAACAGATGTTGTGCACTATATTGCTGTCGAATTGAACAATCCTTCTGCAGCCAGTAGATTAGTCGACGAGATTGAAAGAGCTATTTTTCAAAGGCTACTCAATCCTCTTTCTTTCCAAGCTGTTCCGTCTAATCGTGTTCGCAAGCATCCTTACTATAGAATTCGTGTTAAGAATTTCTCCATTTATTATGTAGTTATAGGACACTCGATGGAAGTACGCAGACTACTCTATCGAAGAAGAAACATCGATTCTTTATTATATTAAAGTTTTATATATGACAAAACGCATACTACCTTTATGGCAGTATGCGTTTTTCATTCAAAAAAGAACCAAGCACTTGGCCTGGTTCTTTGATTATTTAAATTATAGAGAAGCTACGTCTACTTTAACCCCAGGGCCGAAAGTAGTTGTCACAGCAACGTTACGTACGTATTGACCTTTAACTGTAGCAGGTTTGATACGTAATAATGTTTCGTGAATTGTTTTGAAGTTTTCTACTAATTTTTCATCTGAGAATGAAACTTTACCGATTGGAACGTGGATGTTACCAGCTTTGTCAACACGGTAAGTTACTTTACCAGCTTTGATTTCTTCAACAGCTTTAGTTACGTCCATTGTAACAGTACCTGTTTTAGGGTTTGGCATTAAGCCTTTAGGTCCTAATACACGACCTAAACGACCAACTTCACCCATCATGTCAGGTGTTGCAACGATAACGTCGAACTCAAACCATCCGCCTTGGATTTTTTGAGCTAATTCGCTATCACCAACGTAGTCTGCACCAGCTGCTTCAGCTTCTTTAGCTTTTTCACCTTTAGCGAATACTAATACGCGTTGAGTTTTACCAGTTCCGTTTGGAAGTACAACTGCTCCACGTAATTGTTGGTCAGCTTTCTTTGGATCTAAACCTAAACGGTATGCAACTTCTACAGATGCATCAAATTTAGCGAAATCTGTTTCTTTTGCTAATGCGATTGCTTCTTGAACTGGGTAAGCTTTAGAAGAATCGATTTTTTTAGCGGCTTCTAAATATTTTTTGCTTTTCTTTGCCATTGTATAATTTCCTCCTATTGTGTGGTTTTAACGGTTTTACCTCCCACAAAGTCCATGAGTGAAACACTCGTGCTAGGGACTTTTGGAAGCTGCATTTGTTTTTAGCCTTCTACTACAAATCCCATTGAACGGGCTGTACCTTCGACCATGCGCATAGCAGCTTCTACGTCTGCTGCATTTAAGTCAGGTGCTTTTAATTCAGCAATTTCTCTAACTTGATCACGAGTTACAGTAGCAACTTTTTTCTTGTTTGGTTCGCCTGAACCTTTTTCTACTTTAGCAGCTTTCTTTAATAATACTGCTGCTGGTGGTGTTTTACAGATGAAGTCGAATGAACGGTCTTCATAAACTGAAATCACAACCGGAATGATTAAACCTGCTTGGTCAGCTGTACGAGCATTGAATTCTTTACAGAATCCCATGATGTTCACTTGTGCTTGACCTAAAGCTGGACCTACTGGTGGAGCTGGAGTTGCTTTACCTGCAGGAATTTGTAATTTAACTAGTTTTACAACTTTTTTAGCCACGAGACATTACCTCCTTGATTGTTTCGTGCGTGGTTTAATGGAGATGAAGATTTCTCCTCCCACGGTGTTCCGACATGTGCATTTTCATGCACTTTGGTATTATATCAAAACTTAATTTGCAATGCAATATTTATAGTTCCCTTTTATGTAAAAAAACTTGCGTTGGTCTTACAAACCACTTCCAATCCTTGCGGATTAATTTATAACCACTGCATAGGGGCAACGGATTGAGTCTATCGTCTCAATTCCTACCAAGCTTCAAACTGACTCTACGGGTTTCACCCTAGAGTCAGTAATTCACATTGGTTGCTATTCCCCAATGCTGTGGTTATAAAATCCGCAAGTTTTTCGTGGTTTGTAAGAAAATGGGATTTTTTTGCAAAAAAGTGAACTGCTAGAAATCGCGTTGCGATGGGATTTGTGCCAAAGCATGAAAAGGACATGTCGGTGCCTATAACGGCCTCCCGTGCTGTGGAAAAGGCATAAGAACGGAGTTTGTGCAGTGAATGTGAGGTGCGTACGTAAACTGCCCGAAATTCACTTATAAGTGAATTTCGGGCAGTTGTGCTAATTGTTAAATTCAATAAAGAAAACTTTGAGATAATCGCTTAGCGGTGTCGCTGCTGGAACTGCAAAATCGCTTGGTAAGCCTTTCTTCAAGACAATACGATAGCGACGATTGCCGTCTGCTTCACGAATCCCCTGTTCAATCATTTGTTGGAACTGAGATTCACTCACATTCGCTGCGTTTGTAGATAACACAAGCGTGCCTTTTGGTGCGACTAATGGGGTGATTTGCGCCACTAGTTTCCCGTAATCTTTTGCTACAGAAAAAGTACGCTTCTTCGTGCGTGCAAAGCTTGGTGGATCGACTACGACCGTATCGAATGTCAACTTTTTCTTCAATGCGTATTTGAAATAATCAAAAACGTCCATGACGTAGATTTGTTGTGTCTCGGGGTCAATGCCGTTTACTGCAAATTGTTCTTTTGTTTTCTCGAGGCTACGGTTTGCAACATCCACACTCGTTGTTTTAGTCGCTCCTCCCATCGCTGCGGCTACAGAAAAAGCACCCGTATAACTAAATGTATTTAACACGGTACGGCCAGTACTGTAGCGCTGACGGATGGTTTCACGGACTTCTCTTTGGTCCAAAAAGATACCGGTCATTAGTCCTTCGTTCAGATAAGTCGCGTATTTAACGCCATTTTCTAATACAATCAGTGGTTCTGGCGCTTCTATCCCACCAACAAACCTACTTTCTAGTAAATCCGCTTCATTTTTAAAACGAATCTTTTCGTAAACACCTTTGACTCCTTCAAAAGCCCCAAGCGCCTGCGTTAAAATCAGGTCACGATAATGATACACGCCTTCGCTGTACCAAGAAACGACAATAAACCCGTCATACCAGTCGATTGTCACTCCGCCAAAGCCATCTCCTTCCCCATTAAAGAGACGAAACGCTGTCGTATCGTCAGAATGCAGGAGGGCATGGCGATTCTCGAATGCAGTTTTGAAGATGCCACTAAAGAACGCATCAACCAACGCTTCGTCTTCCTCGCGGCTATAGACCCACGCAACTCCCTTGTTTTGAAATCCGACATACGCCATTCCTAAAAATCGATGTTGTTGGTCAACAACTTTTACTACTTCGCCTTCATCTACGCGAAGTTCTTGCGAAAGATCCATCTGACTAATCAGTGGACTTCCTTTTTTGATGCTCGATGCCGTTTTACTTTTTACGACAATCTTTCCCGTCATTATTTTTTCCTCCGCTTCTGAATCAACCGATACAAGAGAAATCCCAGCCAACTGCCTAGAACATTACAAATAATGTCATCAATATGGCTGACCCCTGTATAAAATATAAACTGTGCAAATTCGATGAAAAACGAGGTCAAGAACCCGTATTTCAGCGCGCGCGATTCTCCTTTTTTACTTCCATACAGCATCCCGCAGAAGAATCCAAGTGGCATAAACCAGACGATATTTCCTACTACATTATAATACGCTGCAAATATCGACCCTTGCATAAAGAGTTTGATACTATCCACGAATGGAACCCACATAATATCTGAGAGTGGATGCATGACAATTTCCACGGTAAAGGATTCGTCCAAGTTTCTAAAAATCGTCACCTGGGAAAGTAGGATTAAATAGAAGATAAATAAATTGCGATAGAGTTCCCATTTCCACACAATTCTCTTTCGTTTTCTAAACAATAAAGAAATAGACCAAACGATCAACCATCCTATAAAGAGGACGATAGCGTGGTCTAAGCTAAAAATAAACAAACGAACAAGTGGAAGATGGTTCACTCGGTCCGCGAAAATCTCTACTATCCATCGATAGAATGGACCTAATAAATACATGGTCTTCCTCCTTGTTCGTTTTTCAATCTATGATAATTCCGGTTCTCCAGGGAACACTACTCTAAATGTAGTTCCTTGACCGATTTCACTTCGTACAGAGATTCTACCGTGATGACTATCCACTAGCGATTTAACGATTGCTAGTCCTAGCCCGCTTTCTCCATACTTCGTACTCTTTCTGGAAATGTCTGCTTTATAGAAACGTTCCCAGATTTCATTAATTTCTCTCTTATCAATTCCAATTCCCGTATCTGAAATTTCAACAATGGCTTTTTTACCATCGTTCCAAGCTTTCACCACGATTTTACCATCATCAGTAAATTGGTTTGCGTTTTTCGTAATGTTCACCAAAATTTGTACAAAACGGTCATAATCCGCATATACACTAAACTCTGGATCACATTCATAAGAGATTTCATTATTTTTCACTTTAGTCAGTGCTTGCATTTGTTCCACAACGGCTCGAATCGCTCCAAGGCCTGCAAAACGATGTTGCACTAATACGATTTGGTTTGAACGAATTTTTTCATAGTCCAGATTTTCATTGACGAGTCGAATCAATCGTTGTGTCTCACTTGAAATGAGTTCGAGCGAACGTCCCCTTCTAGATTCTGGAACCATATTGTATTTCAAGCCATCTAACAAGCCGTTCATCGTTGTTAGAGGTGTTCTCATTTCATGAGCCACGTCCATCATAAATTGCCTACGAACATTTTCTTGTCGCTCGACTTCTTTTTCCATTTCACGTAAGGAACGCGCCATGCTATTAAAGTCTAGCATCAATTCGTCAAACTCATCTTGGCTATCCACTTTTAACTGAACGTCAAAGTCCCCTTCAGCAATCTTATGGGTGGCTTGACGTAATTTATTAATGCGTCTGTTTTGATAGTTCGCAAAAATAAAGCTCATCAACATTCCGATAATTCCTGCCGCACCAAACGCGATAAACATCGAGTTTCTGAGTTCTCTCACCTCTGTTTGGATACGACTAATCGGACTCGCTAAAGCAACATATCCTTTATATTGCTTTTCTTTAACAATTGGATAATAAACGGTCAATAAGTTTTCTACAGGATCTCCTGAGAAGTCTGTTTGAACCTCTTTTAAGTTAATGGCAGACCCGTTTTTTAGGTGATTTAACTCCTCATCTGATAACGAATTTTCACTAGCGGGATGCTTCGACGGAAAAGTCATGTTATTTTTCTCGTCAAAAACGGCAATAGTGACATTTTCTTCTTTTAAAGCCGTCCCTATTTTTTTAATATCCGCATAGCTCATCTCAGAAGCAATAATTCCTTTCGCATAAGACTGCAATTGTTGCGATCTTTGCGTGTAGATATTATTGCTCATTACATTATAGAAAAGAATTCCACAAGCAACAATGGTTACCAACACAACGGAAAGGAACCCAAATAGTTGCTGATAAAAGTACTTCATTGATTACAACTCGCTATCATCAAATTTATACCCTACGCCCCATACTGTATGAATCACGTGTGGTCCTACAGCTTCAATCTTTTGGCGAAGTTTCTTAATATGAGCATCTACTGTACGTTCATCGCCGTAGAATGGATCTTCCCAGATTTTTGTTAATAGATGTTCACGGGTGAATACTTGGCGTTGATGTTTCGCCATCACCATTAATAAGTCAAACTCTTTTGGCGTTAAGTTCTCGATTTGTTTACCATCGATAAACGCTTCATGAGTCTTCGTATTGATTTTGACATGGTCTGTTTCTACATCGAACGTTGACAATACCGCACTACCTGAAGATGATGATCTTTGTGTACGACGTAGAAGTGCTTTAATACGCGCCATAATCGTTACTGCGCTAAATGGTTTCGCCACATAGTCGTCCGCTCCGATTTCAAGACCAATGACTTGGTCACTTTCAGAATCACGAGCCGTCAGCATGACAATTGGAACAGCCTGATTTACCTGACGGATTTGACGGCAAATTTGCATGCCATCCATGCTAGGTAAGTTTACATCTAAAATCACAATGCCCCATTTGGATTGATTTTCCATAAAAGCATCGAAGCCTTCTTTTCCATCATGATAGAAACTTGCTTTCCAGCCTTCGTTTTCAAAAAACATTTCCATCATTTCGCAAACTGCTTCTGTATCTTCAATCATTAGAACATGCATCATTTACACTCCTTTTTCACGTAAATTTTATTCAATATAAAGTTTCTTCACAGATTATACACTGTTAATATGAAATCATAGACGACTAATTGTGAAAATTATATGAATAAAGCTCTAAAACTGAACTATTCCTTCCTTTTCTTAGACCCTAAACTGAATCGCAAGTGATTTAATAAGGACAGTTGAGCGTCACTCCAAGGATTTCTTCTGCCGTTTCCTTTTTGATGAAAATGACGCGTAAGCTCTGTCTGTTTATCGCGACTGCTCTCTAATTCCTTATAAAAATCCCGTGCAGACTTTCGAAGCGCTCCTTTTTGGAAGATGAGCCACTGCTGGGCTAAGTCGCTAGTCGCAACAGACACTTGTACGAGTCGCGTGTTCATTTCAGAAACCGTGCGTTCAATATAGCTATCGGCCGTTTCTCCTTCAGAGGTGAAAATCACTTTCACTTGCGCTTGGTCAAACGACTGTGTAATCCCTGGTACAAATTGAGCGTCGAACACAATCCAGACTTCGATATTTTCAAACTTTTGAAAATTCGAGCAGCGTTGAATGAGTAAATCTCGCGCGCTCTCTAAGTCGTCTTGCTTCTTTAAAGCGACCAGTTCCGGCCACGCTCCAATCATATTGTAACCATCTACAATGTAGAGTTGCTTTTTCAACCTGCTCCCTCCGTTTCTATAGCGAACGATTACGGAAGACTTCATACATCATTAAAGCACTTGCCACACTCGCATTGAGACTTTGCACATGCCCGACCATTGGGATCGTGACCATCTCATCGACGCTTTCTTTTACAATTCGAGATACGCCTTTTCCTTCGTTCCCCATCACAATCGCTAGAGGTCCGCTCGTGTTCCATTTGCGGTAGTCGGTTCCATTCATATCGGTTCCAAATACCCATACCCCACGAGCTTTCAATTGTTCAATGGTCTGTGTCAAATTCGTCACACGGACAACTGGTACATGCTCAATCGCTCCGGTGGATGCTTTGGCAACGGTCGCTGTCAGTGAAGCGGAACGGCGTTTTGGAATAATAATACCGTGTACTCCGGTTGCATCAGCCGTTCGTAAAATACTTCCTAAGTTATGTGGATCTTCCACTCCGTCTAGAATGACGATAAATGGATCCTCACCTTTTTCTTCGGCTTTCTTGAAGACATCTTCTATGTCTGCGTATTCATAGGCTGCAATCGAAACAACTAGCCCTTGATGAACCGCATTTCCAACCAAATCTTCAATCTTCGTCTTCGGAACGGTTTGAATTTGAATGCCTTTTTCACGCGCGAGTTCAATCACTTTTGTGGCATCTCTTCCAGACGTTCCTTCTTGGATGAAGACGCGGTTCACGCGGTCTGGCGTTTGCAAAGCTTCCACCACTGCATGGCGTCCAAACACAAAGTCCACTACATCCTGAGCTTCAACACGTTCTACGTGTTCCCGAGTAGGGCGTGGTCTCTTCTCAGCGCGCTCTGAACGCCCACGGTCTGAGCGATTTCCGTTTCTTGATTTCTTCTTTGGTGCATATTCATTTCGTGCCATATTACTATTCACCTTCCACTTGTTGTAAGCACCAGTTGATGAGTTCTTCTAATCTAGCTTGTTGTCCAGATAAATATAAGTAACCCATCAATGCTTCAAAACCAGTCGCAATACGGTAAGTTCCGACATCGGCATTTTTAGCCACCGTATGACTCTTACTATTGCGTCCTCGTTTATAAATTTCTAATTCTTCTTCATTTAAGAAGTTTTCTTGCTCTAGCATTTGTTGCATCAAGCTTGCTTGTGCT
This sequence comes from Granulicatella sp. 572.rep1_STHE, assembly GCF_001073445.1. Classification (NCBI taxonomy): domain Bacteria; kingdom Bacillati; phylum Bacillota; class Bacilli; order Lactobacillales; family Carnobacteriaceae; genus Granulicatella; species Granulicatella sp. 572.rep1_STHE. Next base: position 68,011 of record NZ_JVBO01000020.1, read on the forward strand.
TTTGCTGAAACAAACTTCGTTGCGGTCGCATGTAATTGATTTGGCTTTGTGAGCCCTTTTTGCATCACGTGATTTCTGACATACACTTCATAAATCCCGTCCCCCATATAGGCGAGTGCCAAACCATTTAGCAGCTTCCAGTTTTTTTCTGTCATGCTTCTCTTCTCCATCTTGTTCCTTGTGGAGTGTCTTCTAATACAATCCCTTGTTCTTTTAATAAATCACGAATCTCGTCACTACGAGCAAAGTTCTTCGCCTTACGCGCTTCAAGACGTTCGTCGATTAAGGCTTGAATATCATCATCGAGCAGTGCCTCTTGTTTTTCCACGATACCGAAGATTCCAAATAGAACCGCTGCTTTTTCAAGGAGTGCTTCGAGTACTGCTTTAGAAACCACTTCTTGTTCTAAGTACACATTCCATTCTTTCAACCATTGATATAGCACCGTCATGCCGTTTGCCGCATTGAAGTCATCATCCATTTCTTTTTGGAAATCTGCTTCAATCGCTTCGAATTTCGCCAAACGTTCTGCATCTTCTGGCAATGCATCTACGGCTGTTTCTAGGCGGTAGCGAGCATTTTTGAAGGTCGTTTGTACCTTTTCAAGGTTCACGGCAGCTTCTTGAAGAGCCGCTTCACTAAATTTCAACGGACGACGGTAGTGCGCACTTGCTAAGAAGAAACGGAGCACTTGTGGGTCGAGTTGTTGGATTAAGTCGTGAACGAGTACGAAGTTTCCTAGAGATTTACTCATTTTTTCTTCGCCCATTGTTACGAATGCATTGTGCATCCAGTAGTTCGCAAATTTTTTCCCTGTTTTAGATTCACTTTGCGCGATTTCGTTTTCGTGGTGAGGGAACGCTAAGTCTTGTCCGCCACCGTGAATATCGATTGTATCACCTAAGTGTTTTGTCGCCATGACAGAGCATTCGATATGCCATCCTGGACGGCCCTTTCCCCATGGAGAGTTCCAGCTAATTTCATTCGGTTTTGCGCTCTTCCATAATGCAAAGTCTAGCGGATTGCGTTTCTTCGCATCATCCTCAGAGGCGGTACGATTACTTGCCCCCATCTGTAAGTCTTCGATGCGTTGGTCGCTGAGTTTTCCATAACCTTCGAATTTTTCAGTGATGAAATACACATCGCCTTCTGATTCGTAGGCCATTCCTTTATCGATTAAATCTGCTACAAAGGCAATAATGTCATCCATGGTATTCATAACCGTTGGATTTAAAGTCGCCTTCTTCACATTTAGCGCGTTTGTATCTTCAAAGAACGCTTCAATATATTTCTTAGAAACTTCTTCAGCCGTCATGCCTGTTTCGTTGGCCACGCGAATGATTTTATCGTCCACATCTGTAAAGTTCGAAACGAAATTCACGTCATAGCCACGGTATTCAAAGTAGCGACGAATCGTATCAAAGGAAACCGTACTACGAGCATTCCCGATATGAATATAGTTATAAACCGTTGGCCCGCACACATACATACGTACTTTGCCTTCTTCAATCGGTTTGAATGCTTCTTTTTGTCTTGTTAAAGTATTGTAGATTTGAATCATAATTTTCCTCCGATAGTAGTATCTCTTTCAATCTCTTCTGGTGTATGGATGCGAACCACTCGTGCCGGCAATCCTACCGCCGTTGTATGTGGTGGAATATCGTCTAGAACGACTGCCGCTGCTCCAATTTTGGCATATTCTCCAACCGTTACAGGTCCAATGACTTGCGAATGCGCCGATAAGAGCACACCGTTTTCGATGGTCGGATGGCGTTTACCAGTGTCTTTCCCAGTTCCACCTAAGGTTACCGCGTGGAACATTTTCACATCGTCTCCGATAATGGATGTTTCTCCAATCACGATTCCCATGCCATGGTCGATAAAGAACCGTCTTCCAATCGTAGCCCCTGGATGAATCTCAATTCCCGTGAGGAACCTGCTAAAGCCACTAACCATTCGTGCAAGGAGTCTCAGTTTTGCCTTCGTATGTAACCAATGCGCAGCGCGGTGCAAGACCGTTGCGTGATATCCTGGGTACGTCAAAACGATTTCCAAGCTGCTTCTAGCCGCCGGATCATTTCTTTTATAAGTTTCCATATCTTCTCTAAAACGTCCCATTCCTTCACTTCCTTCGCTTTGTCTTTCCCCTCATTATAGCACAGTTTAAAGCACACAAAAAGCTGAAAAGCAGGGCTACAGGGCCTAGCTTTTCAGCTTTCTAAAAATTATTGTAAGTCTAAAGTCACATCTACTGTTTGTAATGGTACATCGTAGAATGGATCTTCGCGGCGACCTAAGAAGTCTTTTGCTTGTTGTGGGAAGAGTGCGTACATTAACACATCTTCGTCAGATTTAGCGTATTCTTTAATCTCTTCGCGAATTTCTGGTAATTGATCTTCGATTAAGTCAGCTGGACGAACCGTCACAACTTCTACATCTCCAATAATTTTTTCTTTCACTTCAGGATTAATTTCTGCTGGAGCTTGTCCATATAATCCTAAAACGTAGTCTTTGATTTCTTTTGGAACGAGTTTGAAACGTTCGCCCGAAATCACGTTCATTACCGCTTGTGTCCCAACCATTTGTGATAATGGCGTTACAAGTGGTGGGTAACCTAAGTCCGCACGAACTTTAGGCACTTCTGCTAATACTTCTTCGTATTTGTCCGCTAAACCTTGTTCTGTTAATTGACTTAATAGGTTTGATAGCATTCCACCAGGTACTTGGTAAATTAATGTTTTTGGTTCTGTATCTTTAACTTTAGGGTTTAAGATACCTTCTGCACGGAATTTATCACGAATGCCGTTGAAATGAGCTGTTGCTTCTTCCACTTTCTTCATGTCCACGCCAGTGTTAAATCCTAATTCTTCTAAAGATAAGACCATTGATTCAGTTGCAGGTTGGCTTGTACCACCAGAGAATGATGATAAGCAAGTATCGATAATGTCTGCGCCTGCTTCAGCTACTTTTAAGTAAGTCATTTCAGAAATACCGCTTGTAGCATGCGTGTGAACTTCTAAAGGAAGATCAGTTTTTTCTTTAATACGGCTTACTAATTCGTAACCTGTTTGAGGTGTTAATACCCCAGCCATGTCTTTAATACAGATTGAGTCTGCACCGAATTCTGCCATGCGTCCTACTAAATCAACGTAGTAGTCCACAGTGTGAACAGGACTTGTTGTGTAAGAAATCGCTGTTTGGCAGTGTCCGCCTGCTAATTTTGTTGCTTCGATAGATGTCTTCATGTTACGAACATCGTTTAAAGCATCGAATACACGAATAATGTCGATTCCGTTTTGTACAGATTTTTCTACGAATAAACGTACCACATCATCAGCATAGTTACGGTATCCTAATAGGTTTTGTCCACGTAATAACATTTGCAACTTTGTATCTTTTACTGCTGCGCGAATTTGACGTAGACGTTCCCATGGGTCTTCATTCAAGAAACGAATACAAGAGTCAAAAGTTGCTCCTCCCCATACTTCTAAAGCATGGAAGCCAGCTTGATCTAATGTTTCCAAGATTGGTAACATATCTTCAGTTGACATACGAGTCGCGATTTGACTTTGTTGTCCGTCACGCAAAACCGTTTCAGTTAAACGGATAATTTTGCTCATAATATCTTCCTTTCTTAAGGTCTTTGGGTCGATGTGTATGCTGCAATCATGTGAGCGATATGCTCTTGCATTTCTAGGACGGTATGCTTTCTAGAACGGGCGCATACTTTTGCTTCCTCATTGCAGATAAAACAACGTCTTGGAGGCATTCCAAGAGCTGTTCTGGAAATTGGAGTTGGTGTCTCTCCGGCCATTTCCACGAGATCGATATCCAGTAATCGTCCGAGCGGGTGTCCTTCTTCAAACTCCGTACAAGCGCGCTTTACATCAAGTGCATCTGCGCGAAGAACTCGGTAAAACTCCATTCCTGTCGCAAGTGAGAAATCTTCTTGTTGAAGTTTCTCAAAAGACTGTAAAGCCTCATCCAATTCAGAAATTACAGAGGCGAAGATGGTTGTAATCGCCTCTGAATTTTTCACAGGACCTGGAATATTGAGTGTAATAGACACCAATACACACGGGTTAAATTGTTCTAGTAATTGTTGTTGGGTATGAGCACGTCTTTCTCTGGCATCAAGCATTTGCATGATGTCTACCGGTGCCCCGTCAAACAAGGAATTAAACATTGCGAACAACGTCGATGATGCTTCCATCACGGTATTCAATCACCGCAACCACTTTGTCACCATATTGGATTGGTTCTGGGTTTCCAACGATGCTGTATGCTTTTTCTTGTAATTCTTTGATTGTGTATTGAGGTACATCTAACCCTTTGAAGTGTTCAATTAAGTCTTGACGGTTAGGGTTGATGGCAATACCGATTTCAGTAACAACCACGTCCACACTTGTACCAGGAGTAATCACAGTATTTACTGATTCTACGAATGTAGGGATGCGTCCACGTACTAATGGGCTGATAACCATAGACATTTTTGAAGCAAAGGCTGTATCACAGTGACCACCCGAAGCTCCACGGATAACGCCGTCAGAACCTGTCATTACGTTTACGTTGAAGTCTGTATCTACTTCTAAAGCAGAAAGGATTGCAACGTCTAAACGGTTGATTACTGAACCTTTAGATAAAGGGTTTGCGTACATGCTTGCGTCAATTTCATAGTGGTTTGCATTGTTTGCAAGTGAAATTGCAGATGGGTGGTCGAAGTCTTGAACGTCGATGACTTTCTCAACTAAACCTTCTTCTAACAATTCGCACATTGAGTTTGTAATACCACCAAGTACAAAGCTTGCTTTGATGCCGTCTTTAATCATTGCTTCACGGATGAAACGAGTTGCAGCAAGAGAAGCTCCACCTGTACCAGTTTGGAATGAGAATCCTTCTTTGTAATATGGAGAACCAGTGATTACTTTAGCAGCGTATTCTGCGATTAATAATTCTTTAGGGTTCTTAGTGAAACGAGTTGCCCCTTTAGCAATCCCTTTAGGATCCCCGATTTCATCTACTACAACCACGTAGTCCACGTCTGTTTGTGGAATGCTGATTGGAGTGTTTGGATAAGGTACAAGGCTATCTGTAATCGCAACTACTTGGTCAGCGTATTTAGCGTCGATCATTGCGTATCCTAAAGAACCGCAAGTTGCTTTTCCTTTTGTACCATTGATGTTACCGTACTCGTCAGAACTTGGAGCTCCAAGGAAGGCAACGTCGATGTGGATGTCTCCTGCAGTGATTGCACGAGCACGTCCACCGTGTGAACGAATCACAACTGGGTTTTCCATGATACCGCTAGAGATGGCTGCCCCTAATTTATCACGTAAACCTGATGAAGTAATGTTTGTTACAACACCGTTTTTGATATGTTCGATTAATGGTTCGTGTACGTTTGCGATTGAAGAAGGCGCGATTGATAGGTTTTTAATTCCCATTTTCGCAATTTCATCCATAACCATGTTAATCACATAGTCTCCTTCACGGAAGTGGTGGTGGAATGAAATTGTCATGCCATCTTTTAAGCCAGTTTTTTCAATAGCTTCACGAATACTACCTAATAATTTTTCTTGACGAGGTTCAACAGGTTTGATTTTACGGCTAGCTGCTTCATAAGGTTTAATGCGAGCTAACTCACCTTCGTATACCCCATATTGATCTGCATATTCTTGTGGAATTTCACGTCCAGCTTTATTTAATACCATCTTAAATTTCCTCCTCGCTAATCAATCCAGCCGCTTTCGCCAATGCGATTACGCGCTCAGCACGTTCCACGATTGGTTTGTCGACCATTTTACCGTTAACTGAGATAACACCTGAACCTTTTGCTTCCGCTTCTCGAATTCCCCAGATAACTTCTTTAGCGTTTTGAATTTCTTTTTCTGTTGGTGCATATACTGCATTAGCCACAGGAATTTGACGAGGGTTAATAACAGATTTTCCATCGAAACCTAATTGTTTGATGCGTTCTACTTCTTCACGGAATCCATCCATGTTGTCTACGTTAGAGTAAACAGTATCGATTGCAGCGATTCCAGCAGCACGAGCAGCGTGTAAGATCATGCTACGAGCGAAGAATAACTCTTGTCCATCAGGGTAACGACGAGTTTTCATGTTTGTTACGTAGTCTTCAGCACCTAAAGCGATCCCGATTAAACGGTCACTTGCTTTAGCGATTTCGCGAGCGTTTAACACCCCTTCAGCTGATTCAATCGCAGCCATCATTTTAGTGCGACCTACAGGGATGTTGTTTTCACGTTCAACGCGAGTGATGATTTCATCCACGTCTACGATATCTTGCGCTGTTTCAGTTTTTGGTAAACGAACCACGTTTACGCCAGCAAGTACAACTGCTTCAATATCTAAAGCACCTGTTGTATCTAAACCGTTGATACGTACAACTGTTTCTACATTGCTGTAGTCAAAAGTTTTTAGTGCGAAGTGTACTAATACACGAGCTGAGTCTTTCTCTTTTAAAGATACAGCATCTTCTAAGTCAAACATAATTGAGTCTGCGCCGTAAAGTGGAGCATCACGCAACATTGCTGCGTTTGAACCAGGTACGAACATCATTGTTCTTCTTAAGCGTTCCATGAGTCGATCTCCTTCCAGTCGTAGTTTTCAACTTCTGCTGCACGGTGAACAACTGTCACTGTACGAGCTTGAATTGTGCAATCTAAAGCCCCTTTATCAACTGCGATGACTTCTGCTGAAGTAACCCCTAATTCTTTTAAAGTTTCTTCAATCACACGACGGATTTGATTTCCGAATTGTTTTTCGACACTACTTTCTAATTGAATGTCGATTCGACCAGCGGTACTTGGATTTAAAGTGATCATGATATCACTTGATTCCAAAGTGCCGACTACTGCACTTTTTTTAATTTCCATTATTGTTTCCACCTTTTCTTTTGGATTTTAACCAATGAAATGTTTTTCTTCTAAATAATGATACGTAGTTGCTGGAACGAGCTGTTTCAACTCGTCTACGTTTTTGTCTTGAATGGCAGCGCGCACCCGCGTCGCACTCACCACTTCGTCCCCGGCAGAAAGTCTGTCTATAATCACTAGCTCTAAGTCGCTCCCAAAAGCAGTTCTTAGCGCGTCATTATAAACAGCGGTTACTGGGGAGAGTGGTTCTTGACCAACATAACGTTTAGTCAATTGTAACGTTGGAACAATATTTTCTAAGAAGAGTGTTGCATCCAATGTTGCTTGAACTTTTGCCACTTCCAAATCCGCCTTCTCTTTCAAGAAGTACGATGGGAAAGTCGCACTCGAGACCATGTAGTCTCTGGTTGGAAGCACCGTTACGTTTGGCAGATGACTCACGCCTCGTTTCACCATTTCCATACGGTCATTCGTATTAAAGAACGAACGGTCCTCGGAAACAACGAACACGTAGAGGTGACTCGACTGACTCGCAGCCGTTTCTACCAAGTATTGATGTCCCAGTGTAAAAGGATTCGCATTCATGACGATGGCACTATTGCTACTTCCTTCTACGAAATGTTCTTTTAGTAATTTTAAGTAATCACTAAAGGAAGGGATGCCTTGTTCTAAAAAGGCAAGGTTTTCTGTTTCGGCAATCACGCGGTACCCTAAAGATTTAAAGAAAATAATATTCTTTGGTTTTGTATAGACAAAACTGTTTGTGTAAGAACGTTCTCTTAATTCATCTAGAAGGGCCATCACGAGATGCGTTAACAGATTTTCTGATTGATATTTTTTACAAACCACTAAACATTTCAAAATGTTGCGGTCTAAAGAACCGGTTGCTGCAATGTCACCAGAGTGATGATAAATTGCAATTGTGTAATCGACTTGTTCCGTCTTGCCAAGGTTCGCTTGATCCATTACCCATTCCCAATCTTGACGAGCTTTTTGATCACGATCAAGCCATAATCGTTTGAGAATGAAATTTTCCATGGAACGGCCTCCTTATTTTGGCGGGAATGCTTTTAAAAGTAATGCAGAAACAGCATATAGAATTCCTAATACTAGGAAAACTCCACCCATCCCTAAAGCCATTAATTCAAAAGCTTGTGTTAAATGTTCTGCGTTGAAAGTCATCGTTTTCCTCCTTTTCCTTCTATATTATTACATGAAGAATGATAATAATAATCCACCGGCAATAACAGAAGCGATTTGTCCAGAAACGTTAGCTCCAACAGCGTACATTAAGATGAAGTTTTGAGGATCTTCGTCTGTTGCCATTTTTTGGATAACACGACTTGACATTGGGAATGCAGAAATACCTGCAGCTCCGATCATTGGGTTGATTTTTTCTCTACGGAATAAGTTCAAGATCTTAGCAAACACAACACCACCGATTGAGTCCATGATGAAGGCTACTAAACCGAACAAGATAATCATTAATGTTTGAACATTTAAGAATAAATCAGCTTGCATTTTAACTGAGATTGTAATCCCTAATAAAATAGAAACAATGTTTACTAATTCGTTTTGAGCGGCTTGAGATAAGTTATCTAAAACGCCACATTCGCGTAATAAGTTACCGAACATTAAGAAACCAACAAGTGGTAATGAAATTGGAGCAATGAAACCTGCCACAATTGTGATAATGATTGGGAACAAGATTTTCGTTAATTTAGATACGCCTGAAGCATGGTAATTCATACGAATACGACGTTCTGCTTTAGTAGTAACCATCTTGATTGCGATTGGTTGGATGATTGGAACAAGGGCCATGTATGAGTAGGCTGCAACCGTAATCGCTCCAAGTAATTGTGGTGCTAATTGGTTCGCTACGAAGATAGAAGTAGGACCGTCTGCCGCACCGATAATACCGATTGAAGCAGCTTCACGAATATCGAATCCAAATAATACAGCTACAACGACTACGAAGAAAATACCGAATTGTGCTGCTGCACCGAATAATAACATGAATGGGTTTTGTAATAATGGACCGAAATCAATCATCGCACCGATACCGATGAAGATTAATAATGGGAATAATTCAGTTTCGATACCGATTTCGAATAAAATCTGTAGGACCCCATGTTGTTGTTGTCCACCAACGACTTGGTCAAGAACCCCAGTCCCTGGGAAGTTTACTAAGATTGTACCTAATCCCATTGGTACTAATAATGTTGGTTCGTACTCTTTTTTAATCCCTAAGTACATTAATAGGGCACCGACAAGCATCATGAAGATTTGGCCGCCAGTAATAGACATTACATTTTGAACTAATGTTTCCACTGTTTCACTCCTTGAATTTCAATATAATTAGTTAATTGTAATTAAAGCGTCTCCTGGGTTTACCACTTGACCTTCTTTAACGTGAATTCCTGCTACAACCCCTGCTTTAGCTGCAACGATTTCGTTTTCCATTTTCATCGCTTCTAAAATCATTAATGGTTGGTTTTCAGTAACTGTATCCCCTACGTTTACAAGTACACGTAAGATATTTCCTGGCATTGGAGATGGCATTGCGTCTGCGCCTGCTGGTGTTGATGCTACAGGAGCTGCTGGAGCAGGTGCTGCTTCTACTGCAGGGGAAGCTGGAGCCGCTGGGGAAGCAACTGGTGCTACAGGAGCTGCAGGAGCCACTGCGCCGATTTCTTCCATTTCTACTTGGTACTCTTGACCGTCTACTTTGATTTTGAATTTACGTAACATTTCGTAACATTCCTCCTAAAATAAATTATGATTTGCGTTTTTGGTAGATTTCTTTAACAGCCCACTGACTGTCATTTGATTCGCCTGCAGCAATTGCCGAAGCGATAACCGAGATAATCTTGGTTTCTGGGTTGCGTTTAAGGACGCGTTTAACCACAAATTGGCTTTCTGGGTAATCTGAGGCCGCAATCGCTGCCGCAATGATTGAGACGTGCTTAGCTTCTTCTGCTTCTACCGGTACAAAAGCTTCTAATTTTTCCCATTCCGATTGAGGGGATGCAGGCTGCGTTGATGCGTGTTCCGTTGCTTCAGAACTCTTTTTGCCAAATAATCGTTGGAGAATTCCCATTCCTTCACTCCCTTCCCAACATAATCTGCATAGAATTATTATACAGAAAACACTATCATTCCAGAAATATAAAATGGGGCTTTTCCTGTTCTTTTGGTGTTTTATTATAAATAGGATATAAGCATTATGTTCAATTTGTCACATCAAACTGTTTTTTTATTGTTTTTCGATATGAAAACACTATCTTTTTTATTAAATATTGTTTAAGATATCGCTATAAGTAAACGAATTCATTTTTGAAATGACTTCGTGGAGAGCCCTTCAGGTTTTAGCGACTGAATGTTTCTCCTGCTATTATAAAAATTTTTTCAAAAAAGAAAGGAAGATATGATGGTTATCACAGTTGCAGCTTATGTAATGATGGCTATTTTCATGTACATTATCATGAAGAAAAAAATGTCACCATTCACAGCTTTAGTATTAATTCCATTAATTTTCGCAATTATTTTAGTTGCTACAGGTCAAGTCCAAGACGTAAACATCGGTACATTAATTCGCCAAGGGTTATTCGGTAATAACTCAAAAGATAAATTAACAGCGATGAAAGGAACTGCTGAAACAGGGGTTATGCTTCTATTCGCAATCCTTTACTTCTCTACAATGTTAGACGCTGGATTATTCGATCCAATTACTAACAAAATGATTCGCTTCGCTAAAGGCGATCCAATGAAAGTATTGATGGCTACTGCTATCGTAGCTGCTGCCGTATCATTAAACGGTGACGGAACTACAACGACATTAATCTGCTGCTCAGCATTCGTGCCAATTTACAAAAAATTAGACATGAAATTAATGAACTTAGGGGTTCTTGTAATCTTACAAAACACAATCATGAACTTATTACCATGGGGCGGACCTACTGCTCGTGCGATGTCAGTTCTTGGTGTAGAAGCAGATATCCTAGCTTACTTAGCACCAGGTATGATTCTTTCAGTACTTTACGTAATCTTCGTAGTTGCTCGCTCAATGGGTAAAAAAGAACGTGCTCGTTTAGGTATCCAAGAATTAACAGATGCTGAATTAGATGAATTAACAACAATCACTGACCCAGAAGTGTTAGAAAAACGTCGTCCACAAAACTTCTTAATCAACGCTATCTTAACAATCGTATTAATCGGTTGGTTAGTTGCTGGTTCATTCATCGATGCAATCGAAGTTAAACCAGTTGTATTATTCTTAGTTGGTACAGGTTTAGCCTTAATGATCAACTACCCAGACTTAAAAGCTCAAGCAAAACGTATTGGGGACAACGCTGGGGACGCTGTACAAGTAGTATTACTAGTATTTGCTGCCGGAGTATTCATGGGATTATTCCAAGGAACTGGAATGGCGACTGCTTTAACAAACAGCATCGTTCAAATCATCCCTCAACAATTAGCAGGATTCTGGTCATTAATTATCGCAATTATCTCAGTTCCTGGTACATTCTTCTTAACAAACGATGGCTTCTACTACGGAGTATTAATTCCATTCGCAGAAATCGGACGTCAATATGGATTCACTGATATGCAAATGGCATTAGCTTCATTAATGGGTCAAGCATTCCACTTATTAAGCCCATTAGTAGCGTTCATCTACTTACTATTACGTCTAACAGGATTAGACATGGGTGAATGGCAAAAAGAATCAGCTAAATACGCTGCTGTTATCTTCGTAATCTTCGTTGTAACAATCGTATTAATGGGTCACATGCCATTATACTTAGCTCAATAATTCAAAACGAATTTGTGAAAAAGACTTGTTTAGGCCCAGCCTAACAAGTCTTTTTTGTGCATTTTTCATTCTTTTCGTTTATACTATTTCTGATGCATAGAACAAATTCAAGGAGGCTATTATGTCAGCAGTCATTCAAGCAGTTAAAAATAATCTAGACATTACTCAAAATAAACCTCTCAAAATTTCACTTTACGAAGCATTTCGTAAAACGATTATTTTAGGGGAGATTCCTGCCGGCACAAGAATTAACGAAAAAGAGTTTTCGACAGAATTAAATATTAGTCGTACTCCGATTCGTTATGCCTTAAACGAATTGACAAAGGAACATCTTGTAGAACATATCCCAAAGATTGGCGTTATTGTAAAAGGAATTTCCATCAAAGACGCTCATGAAATCTTTGAAATTAGAAAGTCCCTCGACACCTTAGCAACCATTAATGCTATGAAACTCATGACGAAGAAAGATTTCGAAGAACTCGCAGCCATCTTAGAGGAGTGCGATAAACTAAACGCTGAAGATAAAGTAGATGAAGTACTGGCTAACTTCACTACCTTTAATGACTTCATTTACGAAAAATGTCAAATGACTCGTCTAAAAGAAATCGTCAACGAACTCCGTACTTACGTGATATACTTCCGTGACTTATCGATTCGTTCATCCGAACGTCGCACAAAAGCACTGAACGAACACAAACTCATCTATCGCGGAATGCTCAACAAAGATGTGGAACAAATCACGCTCATTACTCATGAGCACTTAGACCGTTCTTTGCAATTTATCCTAAAACAAATGGAGACATTGCACATTGATTAATCCTGAGTTTTTAGCACAAGTGGCTACAGACGCCCTTCTACAAGAGGTGAATCTCGCGCCAAAACCAGGCCTCGTGGATCCCATTTCCACCGGCGCCCATAAGGACATGACAAAGGACACCTTCTACAAAAGTATCGAAGCGCTTCGTCCTTATTTACTCGCCTACGCCGAAGCAGGAGAGAACCACAACGGCACTCCACTCGACTTATTCAACGAGCTTCGCGCCCTTGGGAAACAAGCCGAAGCCGCGATGATGGCTGCCACAAACCATATCAACACCCATAAAGGAGCCAACTTCTCCTTTGCCCTGATTTTAGGTGCCACCGCACATACAAAAGGCAACATTCCAGAAGCCTTGCATTATTGCCACCTCATGACGCGCCATCTCATCGAAGTGGATTTTGCCAACCTCGACCAAAAAGAGCACCTCTCTTACGGGGAGAAACTCTACGTCGAACATGGCATCACAGGCATACGAGGCGAAGCAGCAACCGGCTACCCAAGCCTTGCAAAAGCCCTCGACTATTACAATACGCTAAACACGCATACCCCTCGTCACCGAGACCTACTCCTTCTTCTGTATCTCATGACCTTTGTCGAAGACGGAAACCTCATTCACCGCGGCGGAATCGAAGCGTATAAAAAGGTCCAACAAGAAGCCAAACTCCTCTTTGACAAAGCCCAAACGCTCTCAGAAGAAGAGCTCGCTAGCCGTCTCGAAGACTACGACAACGTCCTAATCGAGCGTAACCTCAGCCCAGGAGGAAGCGCAGACCTACTCTCACTCACCTTCTTCTGTCACAAAATACAACAAAACGGATGAACCCTCATCCGTTTTTTCTTTGCCCTTTTTGTTTTCTACCCAGCACATCGCTATTTACATCTTTTTTAGCACACACTTTATGCTCTCCCTTCCCCGCGCCAGAGAACGTGGCATGCACACACCTGTCGCCTTCTCTTATTCAAAAAAGGATTAACCTTTTTATTTATTCTTTCCCCCTGAGGCCTGATATTCGGAAAAATCTCGGATTCTATAATAGCAGTAATGGGGAATTGTATAAAATGCGAATTAGTGGGAGTTAGGAATTTATTCCTTACTCCTACTTTGAGGCTTTGAAGGTGAGAGACCATAGGCTCGAACCGGTACCCCATTACCGCTATTATGAAGATATCCGAGTATTTTGAAGAATATCGGGCCGAAGGCCCATGGTTTTAAATTAATATAAATAAAAAAGAGTTAACGCAGTTTGCGTTAACCCTTTCTGTCAGCTTTTATTTAATAAGAGCAAGTGCAGCTTGGATGTGTGCAATGCTGCGTTCTCTTCCAAGCAACTCAATCGTCTTACCGATAGCCGGCCCGTGTGTTTGTCCGCTCGTTGCCACACGAATTGGCATAAACAAGTTTTTACCCTTCACGCCAGTTTCCTTTTGAACCTCTTTAATGGCTGCCAAAATACTTGGCTCATCGAATGTTTCCATCGCTTCTAATTTAGACATAAAAGCATTCAATACTGTTGGAACAGTTTCGCCTTGAAGCACTTCTTTCGCTTCGTCGTTTTCCACTTCGAAATCTTTTCTGAAGAATAATGTTGATAAAGCAACAATTTCATTCATGTAGCTCATTTGATCGTGGTATAACGCCACTAATTTCACTAACCATGCATGTTCTTCAGGAGAAACTTCTTCCGCTACGATTCCCGCTTTTTTCAATTGCGCAATCGCCATTTCAGCCACTTCTTCTAATGGAGTTTTCTTCACGTATGTGTTGTTAATCCATTCTAATTTCTTCGGGTCGAAGGCTGCTGGTGATTTACCAAGACGTTTTTCGTCGAAGATTTCGATGAATTCTTCACGGCTGAAGATTTCGTGTTCGCCTTGAGGAGACCATCCTAGTAGCGCGATAAAGTTGAACATCGCTTCTGGTAAGTACCCTAAGTCTTTATATTGTTCGATGAATTGTAAAATTGATTCATCACGTTTTGATAATTTCTTACCTGTTTCCGTATTAATGATTAGTGTCATATGTCCAAAACGAGGTGGTTCCCAACCGAATGCTTCGTAAATCATTAATTGTTTTGGAGTATTAGCAATATGATCATCTCCACGTAAAACGTGAGTGATTTCCATGAAGTGGTCATCCACTGCTACTGCAAAGTTATATGTAGGCATTCCGTCACGTTTTAAGATAACGAAGTCGCCACCGACACTTGTAGACTCGAATGAGATTTCGCCTTTAACGATATCATCAAAAGCATAGGTTCCAGTCTTTGGAACGCGGAAACGAACAACAGGAGTGCGTCCTTCTGCTTCAAAAGCGTCACATTGCTCTTGTGTTAAGTGAGCGTGTTGCCCGCTGTAGTGAGGCATTTCGCCACGAGCACGTTGCGCTTCACGTTCTGCTTCCAATTCTTCCTCTGTCATGTAACATTTATACGCTTTGTCTTCAGCAATTAATTGCTCGATGAGTGGATTATAAATATGTTCACGTTCTGATTGACGGTAAGGACCGTATTTTCCTGGTTTATCTGGACCTTCATCCCAATCCATTCCAAGCCAAGTTAAGTTTTCTAATTGGCTTTCTTCTCCGTGTTCAAGATTTCTCTTGCGGTCAGTATCCTCGATACGGATGATGAACTCTCCACCATAATGTCTCGCGAATAAATAGTTAAATAGGGCTGTACGAGCATTCCCGATGTGCAAGTGCCCTGTTGGACTTGGTGCATAACGTACACGCACTTTATCTGTCATTGTAAAACTTCCTTTCTTTGTCATTCTTACTTATTGTAAAACTTTTCAAGCCATATTTCCATGATTAATTTACAAGTCTTCTAAAATATACTTGAAATCTTTCTCTTCCATTTTTTGAATCATAATAATCCCATCCCCTAAAGGAAGTAAGGTTGATTTTAAGGTTGGGTCGCTTTGTACTAAATCAAGAAACATATTGAGACGGCGATGAATTTTACGCACACGTCTTGGACGCTCCATCACATCTTCTAAAATCGTTCCTCCTTGGAAAATATCATCCACGACCAGCACGCCACCAACTTCTAGAACGTCCATGCAGTAGGGGAAGAACTCAATATATTTTGCTTTAGCACTATCCATAAAGAGGAAGTCATATTTTCCTTGTTCCAGTGTTGGTAAAATATCGGCTGCATCGCCTTCCAATTGGGTGATTCGGTCGGCTAAGCCTAATTTCTCAAAGTTTGCTTTGGCACGGCTATACATTAACTCATAGCGGTCAATGGTTGTGACTTTTGCCTGTGGTGAAGCTGTTGCCATTAGACTCGCTGAGAATCCAACTGCTGTCCCAATTTCTAAAACATTCTTTGGTTGGGTTAGTCCAACTATAAAATCTAGAAAAACAGCTGTTTCATGAGGAATAATGGGAATTCCTAATTCATTAGCCATATTTTCTAATTCGCCTAAGCCCCCCCGGAAAACGGCGTTGACTTGTGCGCATGTACTCGACCAGTTCCGGTTTGACAACGGGTCTGTGCATCATTTCGTTTAACATAAATTCTCCTTCGTTAGAATCCGCCACCGCCGGATCCGCCACCACTACCGCCGCTCGATCCGCCAGAGAATCCTCCGCCGAACCCGCCAGAGTTGCTACCTCCATTGACATAAGAGCTAGAACTGTTGTATGAGCTTGAGAAGGCACTATTAAAGTCCGCAATAGGATAGTAAATCGTTCCTGTTTGACTTGAATAGAACACACTGTCTGGTAGTTGGTCTGGTATTAATTTCTTCAACACTTTAATCACATGTTCCGCTACGCCTAAAGAAATGGCATAAACTAAGAAGTGATCCCACAGTTGAATACTTGGTAAATCTTCAATTCTCTTCATTGGAGAGAGGTCTTTCAGCATTTGTTTAAAGGCTTGCCATTGACGGTAACGGTACTCACCTTCAAGTGTACGTCTCTTTGCTGCTGCTCCACCTCCGATTAATGTCAGAGGAATTAAAACAAGGGCAAAGATAAACGTAAGGGCAGCCAATACTGGGTTCTTACTTAAAAGGCTCAACCCGAAAGTGGCTGCTACAAGTAGGAATACAAAACAACCTGCAAAATAGTTTCTCGCCTCTGGTTCTCCTTTTGTAAAACGGTCCACACGATGTTTTTCTGCAGCAGTATCCACTGCATTCAACCAACTAGTGGCTGCATTATAATACGCTTTTGGATGATCTTCAGCGTATTCTTTAATATCCTTTAGGTAGATGGTATCATCTCCACCGCCCACGTCTTCAAAGAGCAATTTCACTGCCAATTTCTCGTGACGAAGAAGTTTCGATACATCTCCAACGAGTTTAATTTCATGTGGTTGTGTTTCCGACAAGGTTAAAATCTTCTTGCGGACTAAATCCATAACCGTTGCACTTAAATCTTTCATCGTACTCTTGCCATAAATCGCTTTGTTCATAATAGCCGGAGTAATATCTTCAGGAATTTCAAAAAGATGATCTGGAACGTGAGGAACTTTTTGCAGTCTCTTACGGTTGGCAAAGAAGCCTTTAACCCACGCAAAGATTAAGTTCACAAACATCAATATCCACCCGATATACACACCGATAGACCCTAGCGTCTTCATGCCTTCTTCTTGTTGCAACAATTTTTCTTCTTGCGCCACAATCTCATCAAAGGCTTTTCGGTTCACTACATTGGTATTTCCTGGAGTCAATGTTTGTGGGAAAATCATATGCACTTCAACGAAATCCCCACTCTTATTAGAAGGAGCTGTGAAGGTCACAGACTTGTAGTCATCGGCAATTTTTACATTCCCGTTTTGACCAGCCCCATGTCCCCAAGCACGAAGCGTTTCTTTAGACGCATTTCCCGGAAGGTTAACTTTGACGGTGATGTTTTCTTGGTCGATTTCCCACTGTGTACCAACAACTTTACGGTTTAATTCCGCTGTGTCTTCGTAGTTTGTAATTAATTTTGGAATCGTATATTGGAAGGTAACGGTTCTTCTCGAATTCGAAAACGGTGTGAAGACTTTAAATTTTAATTTATCCCCTTCATGAGTGAGCTGATAGGTGCCACTCGTTCCCGTTGAATTTTGAGGCATTTCTACCGCTCCAGAACCCGTCTCCAAAAAGGCAGTTACATCCGTTGGTTCTCTAAACCCTGAGTAGTCTAAGTTATAGAACACTCCATTATAAGAACCATCTGCCTGAAACGTAATTTTTTCTAGAAACTGAACATCGCCGTTTTCTAAAATATTCACGGTGATATCGTACTTGTCTACTTTTAAGCTACGAGCATCGACACTCGAACTAAATCCAAAGAAGGCCACTAATCCTAATAAAAACGTAATGATGTAACGTATTTTTCGATTCATGTTTTCACCTCTAAACTGTCAAAAAAAGTGTGAAATCACTGCGGGATTGTCCACGAAGGAACTTCGCCATCATCTCACACTTGTTTGTACTCTCTTACATTACTGATCCAACAATATTTAATTTTTTCTTCAAGTAGAATTTAGCCGCTAATGCTGCTGCTCCAATGAGTAAGTACCATTCATAACTCATTACAAGATTGATGGCATTTGGAATGAAGGATTGGCTTGCTACGACTAAGAGTAACCAAGCGACCATCGCCACTGTACTTACTACTAAGTAACGAATGTATCCACGTTGACCTTTTGGATTGTCAAATTTAGGAGCATTTTTCGAAATAGCTAACATTACGAACGCTCCTGCGATAAAGTTGATAATTAATGTTAATAATCCCATTGGTTGTGAACCTGAGTCTGGATTTAACATCAACATCACTCCTGTTACTAGAGCGAATAAACCGCCTACTAATAAACCACCATCTAAAGCGATTTGCCAATCTGGAGATTTTGCATCTGGATCTTTAGCAGGTCCGTTGACAATCGCATGCACGCGTTCTGTTACCGTTCCGAATAATTGACGTGCAGTCACCCCTGATTTTTGATGTTCGATGATTTGAGGAAGCATCACTGATAATTCTTTTTCGACTTGCGCTTCGTCAAATCCTGCTTCTTTCAATGCGCGTTCTAATTGATAGATATATTGTTCATTTTTACTTGTTAATTTTGCTTTTTGAGCGTCTACTGACACTACTTCTGGTACGTTTTGTTCTGACATACTACAATCCTCCGTTATCCTTACACATTAAATCTAAAGAGCATTACGTCGCCGTCTTGCACGACATATTCTTTACCTTCTTGACGAACTTTTCCGTTCTCTTTTGCAGCTGTCATACTACCGTATTCCAGTAGGTCTGCATACGCAACCGTTTCGGCACGGATGAATCCACGCTCGAAGTCTGAGTGGATGATTCCCGCACATTGCGGAGCTTTCATGCCACGGCGGAATGTCCACGCGCGTACTTCTTGTTCTCCAGCTGTAAAGTAAGTCGCCAAGCCTAATAAGTGATACGCTTTTTGGATTAAGATGTCTAAGCCAGAAACTTCAATTCCCATTTCTTCTAGGAAGGCTTGTTTTTCTTCTTCCTCAAGTTCTGCCACTTCTTCTTCAATTTTCGCACAGATAACAACGACTTCTGCATCTTCTTTGGCAGCATAGTCTTCCACTAATTGTACGTATTGATTACGGCCGCCTTCCATCACGTCATCTTCGGAGATATTTGCGATATAAAGCATTGGTTTTGTTGTTAAAAGGAATAAGCCTTTCACGATTGGAAGTTCTTCATCAGTGAATTCAATCGTACGTGCTAATTTTCCTTCTTCTAACACGGGTTTGATTTTTTCTAAGACCGCTAGTTCTGCCACCGCGTCTTTATCTTTAGTTTTCGCAATTTTTGCCACACGAGCAATCCGTTTGTCCACTGACTCAAGGTCGGCCAACACTAACTCTAGGTTGATTGTTTCGATGTCAGCGATTGGGTCTACTTTCCCCGCCACGTGTGTGATGTTCTCATCTTCAAAGCAACGAACCACTTGGCAAATCGCGTCTACTTGACGGATGTGGCTTAAGAATTTATTCCCAAGACCTTCCCCACGGCTTGCCCCTTTAACGATCCCCGCGATGTCGGTAAATTCAAAAGTCGTCGGAACAGTTTTCTTTGGTTTTACTAATTCCGTTAATTTTTGTAAACGGTGATCTGGTACTTCTACCACTCCGACGTTTGGGTCAATTGTCGCAAACGGATAGTTCGCCGCTTCGACCCCTGCTTTTGTAATTGCATTAAATAATGTTGACTTCCCAACGTTTGGTAAGCCGACGATTCCAGCTGTTAAGGCCATTTGTCACACTCTTTCTTTATTTGTTTTCTTCGGCCGCTACTACAGTGACCTTTTTCATCTTCTTCTCGAATTCCCGTCTTGGCATTAGGACCATTTGACCACAGTGATCACACTTGATACGAATGTCCATCCCCATACGGATGATTTCCCAGGAATTCGTCTGGCACGCATGCGGTTTTTTCATTTCCACATGATCGTGTAATTGATACGTTGTTCCTGCTTTCATAAAGACTCCTTTATTAATCGTCTAATTCGATTTCTAATACTTCTAAAATACGGGTTAAATCTTTTTGAGAAAGATACTCGATTTCGATTTTACCACGTTCGCCTTTTTCAACGATTTGCACGCTTGTTCCGAATTTATCCATTAAACGTTCTTCCGATTCAACGATATACATCGATTTTTTCGGTTTTTGGATTTTCTTCGTGGTTTTCTTAACAGGTTCATTGATGGATTGGACTAAAGTTTCTAAGGCACGTACCGTTAGATTTTCTTTCACGGCCTTTTTAGCCACAGCACCAATTTTTGTTTGGTCTTTTAATCCAAGAAGCGTACGCGCATGCCCTGCTGAAAGAGATCCATTTTGTACGAGTTCTTGTACTGCAGCTGGCAAGGTTAGTAATCGTAAGAAGTTCGCCACGTATGAACGGCTCTTCCCTACTCGGCTTGCTACTTCTTCTTGTTTTAATTTCAATGAATCCATTAATGTACGATACGCCATCGCTTCATCTAAAGGCTTCAAGTTCTCGCGTTGTAAGTTTTCAACAACTGCGATTTGAATCATCGTTTCCTCTGAGTAGTCACGTACAATAGCTGGAATCGTTTCTTTCTCAGCTAATTTAGACGCACGCAGACGACGTTCCCCAGCAACTAATTCATATCCTTTAATTTTAGATTTGCGCACGATAATCGGTTGGAAAACTCCATTTTGGCGAATCGATTCCGCTAGTTCTGCTAAACCTTCCTCATCAAACTCTTTACGCGGTTGATAAGGATTTGGACGAATCTCTGAAACAGCAATCTGTTGAATTTGCTCAGTTTCTTGTACTTGTTCTAAGGCATCGAGGGTATCTAAGTCATTCATAAACAACGCGTCGATTCCACGTCCAAGGCCTTTTCCTTTTTGATTTTTACTCATGTGCCAACACTTCCTTTGCTAACTCCATGTATACTTCCGCACCTCTAGAACGGGGGTCATAGTCCACAATCGCTTGCCCATAACTTGGTGCTTCAGACAGACGGACGTTTCGAGGGATGATTGTTTTATAGACTTTCTCACGGAAATACTTAATCACATCCTCTTTGACTTCATTTCCCAAGTTCGTACGCGCATCGTACATCGTTAGGAGAACGCCCTCAATCTTCAACTGAGGATTAAAGTGCTTGCGAACCATCGTGATGGTGTTCATGAGTTGTGATAATCCTTCCAACGCATAATATTCGCACTGCACTGGAATTAATACCGTATCACTAGCGGTAAAAGCATTCATCGTTAAATGACCTAGTGAAGGAGGACAGTCGATAAAGATATAATCGTAATCATCTTTGATTTTCTTCACAGCCTCTTTCAATCGTTGCTCACGGCGAGGTTGACTCGTTAACTCAATTTCCGCACCTGCTAACTGAATCGTCGAAGGGGCAATCATCAAGTTTTCACGACTCGTCGGAACAATCACGTCCGCCATCGGTACTTGGTTGACTAAAACATCATATACATCTTGTTCGAGTTCCCCTTTTTGTACGCCAAGACCGCTCGTTGCGTTCCCTTGAGGATCACTATCAATAATTAATACTTTTTTGCCATTGACCGCCAACGCAGCCGCTAAACTGACGGTTGAAGTTGTCTTTCCAACTCCACCTTTCTGATTGGCAACGGATATCACACGTCCCATACTCTTCCTCCATGTTTCTTGTTCTAAAAAAGGGAGAATGCAAGCATTCTCCCTCTCGCATGTCTACAAAATGTTCTTCATTTCTCGCAATATTTTGTTCTTTTCTATTGTAACAAAAAAGTGCCTTTTTTTGTAGTCATACCGGTTTATTTTACGAAAAAAGCTCTGCCCTTACTGAGGCAAAGCTTTCTTTTGTTGTTCATTGAATTGTAAGTACGCAATCGTATATTCTTTGCGGGTTTGCTCGCCTTCATCAACAACTGTAATCTCCACATTTGTGATGAGATTTCCAGCGGCATCGGTCTTGATTTTCAACTCCACTTTTGACGTATCATTCGTCGCAATTCCAAGAATGGACGTTAATGCCTTACGAATCGTTTCATCGTCTCCAGAATAGGATTTCTCATAACTTTGCCACTCCTTCGTCCAAGGAACGAGTTGATGGATTTCTTTGGTAAATTGAACCAGTTTTGCATATGGAAAAACGACTGTGTTTTGTAAGCTGGAAGTCGCTGTAATGGTTTGTTCCCATTTATCTTGATAATAGCGAATAAAACCGATATTCGCATCGGCAATCACTTCGAGTTGATTCGTCACTTTCCCGGAAGTCTTATCGATTTTAGAACCGTATCCCGTACCATCTTTCCAAGCGCTCGCACTGGCAATGGTTTGGGCAGAAGGCGTTTTCGTCCCTTCTTTATAGTCCGATTGCTTTACGGTAATATGATAATTTGCAATCGAGTCAGCAGAAGTGACTACTTGTTCTTGCACTGCTTCGGTCGATAAACTCTTCCCACAAGCCGTCAAAATGAATAGAAACGCTATAATCATCGTACTTTTAATCCATTTCATCATTCTACCTCCTCCTTTATCATCCGTTTCATTATAGCAAACTTCCTCTCAAAATTCCTATAATACAAAACATCTTCCACATAAAAATCTCTACAAAATAAGCTGGGCACAAGGCCCAGCTTATACAGTTTGCGTGGCAACGTCCTACCCTCGCAGGGAGAAACCCCCAACTACTATCGGCGCTAAGAAGCTTAACTTCTGTGTTCGAGATGGGAACAGGTGTATCCTTCTTGCCATCGTCACCACACTTTATTTCTGAAAAAACTTTCGTTCTTTCAAAACTGAATCTATATCCAACTCCATCAATCTACCAGCTATACAACTCGTGGTTAAGTCCTCGACCGATTAGTACTAGTCCGCTCCATGCCTCGCGGCACTTCCACTTCTAGCCTATCTACCTGATCGTCTCTCAGGGGTCTTACTCACTTAATGTGATGGGAAATCTCATCTCGAGGGGGGCTTCACGCTTAGATGCTTTCAGCGTTTATCCCGTCCACACATAGCTACCCAGCGATGCTCTTGGCAGAACAACTGGTACACCAGCGGTGTGTCCATCCCGGTCCTCTCGTACTAAGGACAGCTCCTCTCAAATTTCCAACGCCCGCGACGGATAGGGACCGAACTGTCTCACGACGTTCTGAACCCAGCTCGCGTACCGCTTTAATGGGCGAACAGCCCAACCCTTGGGACCGACTTCAGCCCCAGGATGCGATGAGCCGACATCGAGGTGCCAAACCTCCCCGTCGATGTGAACTCTTGGGGGAGATAAGCCTGTTATCCCCAGGGTAGCTTTTATCCGTTGAGCGATGGCCCTTCCATGCGGAACCACCGGATCACTAAGCCCGACTTTCGTCCCTGCTCGACTTGTAGGTCTCGCAGTCAAGCTCCCTTCTGCCTTTACACTCTTCGAATGATTTCCAACCATTCTGAGGGAACC
>NZ_JVBO01000021.1:0-40714 GCF_001073445.1 Granulicatella sp. 572.rep1_STHE
TTCTTTTCTCAAGGCTCTCAGTTTTTTTATAACAGCAATTTCAGCTTCTAAATATGCATTTCGCTCACGTAATCGAACTAATTCTTCTCGTTCGGATTCTGAAAGGTTACCAGTCACAGCTTTTTTATTCATAATAAGCTCCTTAGATAATGCTTGTCTACGTTTCTCATTCTTTAGACCATTATATCCATAAGTTAGGTACTTGTGAACCCAAGAACTTAATAATCCGCGACTAATTCCTGCTGGAAAAGAAACCTCTGAAAGAGTCTTCCCGTTTAAAACCTGTAGAATAAATGTCAATTTTTCTTCTGCTGTCCATTTTCTTTGCCTTTTAACGCGCTCTAATCCTTTAGGTCCGTGAATTTTTTCAATTTTATCCCAATCCAGTATTTTTCTTTGGAAACTCCTTTTCATAACTTTTTCAGGCGTTTCGGCCCATATTCCTTGTCGATATAATTCTACACATTTCATTTTGAATTCAAATGAGTAACGCATAATAAATACCCCCTTTACTGGTTTGTCCAGTAAAGGGGGTACATATCAAAACTCAGCTTCTTTTTCCAATTGTTTTTGAGACATTTCGGAGTAGTTCTTTAATTGAGAAACAATTGATTGCAGATTAGAAACTACAATTTGAATTTCTGCAGATGGAAGATTTTTATCCTTCAAGTTACTTAGTCTAGTCGCATCATCTGATAATACTTTGAGCGATTTTTGCATAGACTTCAACAATTGCTGACGTTCTTGAATGTTGGAGAATACTTTACCCGTTTTCTTAGCGTAAGACGTCATCGTGTAATCTTCATGGATATCCGCTTCCCAATCAGATTGTAATGAATTTTCTAACGCTTGAATGTCATTTAATTGTTGAACGACAACAGGTAAGGTATCTTGTACTTCTTGAACAGTAGATTCGGCACTTTTCTTTGTATTACCGCATGCTCCTAAAAATAAGAAACCCGCGCTAATCAAGAATACCTTGGCTGCGATTTTTTTTATATTACACTCCTTTAACAGTAATGCGTTTTCTTGTTGATATTATACGTGTATTTTGTTGTTTTTTCAATCTTTTGACTGATTTTTAGGACTTTATCCCCATTTTCAGTTAAATTTTACCCGTTTTTACCCCTTGAGTGGAAAAAAGTATTTCAATTTAACATCATTTTCAGTTCGTTGACTAACCTTTGACTTCTTTGTACAATACTATTATTGAAAAGAAATGGAGAGTCGATATGTTTTTATATTTAATATTAAGCGCTGTACTAATTATTGCAGATCAACTAGTGAAATTATGGATTGTAAATAACTTTAACTTGCATGATGGAATGCAGTTTATTAATGGAATTGTGAGCTTATTATACGTTCGAAATACTGGAGCAGCTTGGGGAATGTTCGAAGGGAAGATGGTTTTCTTTTATGCAATCACTGCAGTAGCAGTTGGAACACTTTTATATTTGATGTTTAAAGAAAAAGGAAAATCCAAATGGTTATTAACAGCTTACTCTTTCATTTTAGCTGGGGCTGTAGGAAACTTTATTGATCGTATCCGATTAGGGTATGTTGTCGATATGTTTAAGTTTGAATTTATCGATTTTCCAATCTTTAATGTTGCAGACATTTGTTTAACCTTCGGAGTAATCTTCTTATTTTATTATGTTATTTTTAAGGAACAATCAAAATAGGAGAGCACTATGACATCAGTATTAAAAAAATTAAAACTTGAATTAGAAAAGACTGAACGATTAGACAAAGTGTTAACTGGCGAGCTTGGTCTAAGTAGAACTACCATTCAAAGTTGGCTAAAAGCTGGACTTATTTCAGTTAATGGAGAAGTCGTAAAATCAAATTATAAAGCACATTCTGGGGATGAAGTTACAATTCTTCAGAAAGAGGAAGAAACTATAACCATTCAACCAGAGAATATTCCACTAGATATCGTTTTTGAAGATGACTCATTAATTGTAGTCAATAAACCAAGTGGTATGGTTGTTCATCCGTCTAAAGGACATTATAGTGGTACGTTAGTAAACGCATTGTTATATCATTCAAATAGCTTATCAGATAGCACGAGTGAAGAAATCTATCGTCCAGGATTAGTCCATCGCATTGATAAAGATACAAGTGGCTTATTAGTCATTGCTAAAAATAATGATGTGCACCAAAAATTGGCTGAGCAGATTGCTGAAAATAAGATGAGCCGTGAGTATATTGCCATTGTGGATGGGCACTTTGCACATGAAACGGGTGTTGTTGATGCACCTTTATCCCGTCATCAAACGAATCGCTTAAAAAGAGTCGTGGAAAAAGGAGGAAAGAATGCTATTACGCATTTTGAAGTTTTAGATTCTTTTTCAAACTATTCACTCGTATCTTGTCGCCTAGAAACTGGACGAACTCATCAAATCAGAGCCCATATGGAATTTATTAAACATCCGATTGTAAATGACCCATTGTATCATCCAAAAGGGAAAAAAGCAACAGAATTTGGTCAATTTCTACACGCAAGAACACTTAGCTTCACTCACCCATTAACAGGAGAAACGCTAAACTTCCAAGTGGAACCACCAAAAGAATTCGCGGAGTTTATTCAATTGAATAAAGGACACTTTGAAGACTAGAGGTGAAAGCAATGAAACAAGTCAGAATTATGGATGAAGGTGCTATTAGTAGAGCATTAACCAGAATTTCATACGAAATTATTGAGCAACAAAAAGACGTTTCGAATTTAGTGATGCTTGGTATTAAAACAAGAGGAATCACTTTAGCAAAACGCATCGCTGAGAAAATCTCTTCTTTAGAAAAGATTAAAGTACCAGTTGGCGAAATAGATATTACATTATACCGAGATGATCGGCATGATATCGAGAATGAAGAGGCGCCTGTATTAAATGGAACGTCTATACCTTTTAATATCAAAGGAAAGCAAGTGGTCTTAGTGGATGATGTTTTGTTTACAGGAAGAACGGTAAGAGCTGCCTTAGATGCAATTATGGATATCGACAGACCTAAGCGAATCAGTTTAGCAATTCTTATCGATCGAGGTCATAGAGAACTTCCAATTCGTCCAGATTTTATCGGGAAAAATGTACCCACTTCTTTAGAGGAAGTTATCCATGTTCATTTACTGGAGGATGACGCTTCTGATGAGGTCATTATTGAAAATGAGTAATATTATTACCTTCTCTTTATTGAGAGGGTATTTTTATTTTATAATCGTAAACGATCAAAACAGATATTTTAGTAGTATTCATAATATAATTTTATGAATTCTTCCTATATACATAACCATATTGCTTATTTCCAAACGTTCGTAAAGTAAACGCAAACAATCATAAAACTGATTATTCGATTACTTGTTTGTAAACGGTTGTAACAAAAAAATGTTTATACTATACTAATACCATGAATTGGTACCGTAACTTTTTAAATGATCATTTTCGTAAGACGTTATGATTTTATGATTGTTTAAAGCAAGACAGAAAAGGAGAATGACAATATGGCAATTCCTAATTTACAAGTTGCTTTAGACCACAACCGTATTGAAGATGCATTAAAAGATGCTCTTGCGGTTGGAAACGAAGTAGACATTATTGAAGCAGGAACGATTTTACTTTTAAACGAAGGGGACAAAGCGATTAAATGCTTACGTAGTGCTTTCCCAGATAAAGTAATCATTGCTGATACAAAATGTGCTGACGCTGGTACAACTGTTGCTAAAAATGTTGCCCTCGCTGGAGCAGACTGGATGACAGTAATTTGCTGTGCAACTATTCCAACTATGGAAGCCGCAAACAAAGAAGTGAAGTCTTTACAAGTTGAATTATACGGAGATTGGACTTTCGAACAAGCACAACAATGGAGAGACGCTGGTATTGACCAAGCAATCTTCCACCAAAGCCGTGATGCTCTATTTGCAGGAGCAACTTGGACTGAATCTGATTTAAACAAAATCCGTCGTTTAATCGACATGGGATTCAAAGTTTCAGCTACAGGTGGATTAACAAAAGACACATTAAAAGTGTTTGAAGGAATTCCAATTTATACATTCATCGCAGGCCGCGGAATTTACGCTACTGAAAATCCAGCGCAATCTGCTCGTGAATTTAAAGAAGAAATCAAACGTATTTGGGGATAATCCCAAGGAGGAATAATAATGGCAAATATCAAAGATGTAACAAAAGAATCTTGGATTTTATCTACTTTCCCAGAATGGGGAACTTGGTTAAATGAAGAAATCGAACGCGAAGAAGTGAAACCAGGAACATTCGCTATGTGGTGGTTAGGATGTACAGGTATCTGGTTAAAATCAGAAAAAAATACAAACATCTTATGTGACTTATGGTGTGGAACTGGTAAACGTAGCCACGGTAATGGAAAAATGAAAACTGGTCACCAAATGCAACGTATGAGTGGTTGCCAAAACTTACAACCAAACTTACGTACACAACCATTTGTAATCGATCCATTCGAAGTGAAAAATGTTGATGCTTTAGTAGTAACTCATATTCACTCAGATCACTTAGACATTAATACAGCTGCAGCAGTTGCTAACAACTGTCCAGAAGCTAAATTCGTAGGACCTCAAGAAGTAGTAAACACTTGGTTAGGTTGGGGAGTTCCTGCTGAACGTACAATCGTTGTACACCCAGGAGACTCAGTTAAAATCAAAGACATCGAAATCGTTGCTTTAGAAGCATTTGACCGTACAGCTTTAGTTACAGCTAAAGACGGTGAAGTTCTTAAAGGCAAAATGCCTCAAGACATGGACGAAATCGCTGTGAACTACTTATTCAAAACAAGTGGTGGTAACTTATATCACGCAGGAGATTCTCACTACTCAAACATGTTTGCTAAACATGGTAACGAACATGAAATCGATGTGTGCTTAGGTGCTTACGGTGAAAACCCTCGTGGTATCACTGATAAAGTGACTTCAGTTGATATGTTACGTATGGCTGAATCATTAAATGCGAAAGTGGTTATCCCAGTTCACTATGATATTTGGGCTAACTTCCAAGCAGATCCAAAAGAAATTACAGAAATCTGGAAATTCAAGAAGGATCGCTTAGAATACAAATTCAAACCATTCATCTGGCAAGTAGGTGGTAAGTATACTTACCCAACTGACAAAGATAAATTAGAATTTAACTTCTACCGTGGATTTGACGATGTATTCTCTGTAGAGAATGACGTACCATTCCCATCATTCTTATAATATTGTCATTAAATTTGGAAAGCCTAGAGCTAACCCACTCTAGGCTTTATCCAAGCGTAATAATGAATACGATTTCTTAATAACACAAGGAGGAAAATATGTTAAGAGAAATTATCGAAAATGGACGCTTTTCGTTCCAAAAAGGTTCTCTATCATGGGAAGAAGCCATCAAAAAAGCTTGCCAACCTTTATTAGAACAAAAGATCATTGAACCTGAATACCCAGGTTACATTATTAGTAATGTTCATGAATTTGGACCTTACATCGTAATTGCGCCAGAGATTTGTATCCCTCACGCACAAGAAGGAAAAGGGGTAAATGATACTGCTGTAGCATTTATGAACATTGAAGAAGCTGTGGATTTTGGACCAGGTGCTGACTACCAACCACATTTATTCTTCGTTTTAGCATCAACTGATAATGAAAAACACTTAAACAACTTATCTGAGTTAGTGACTTTATTAGACGATGAATCTGTAATTAATGCGTTTGTTAATGCGCGCTCAAAAGAGGATTTAGAAAATATCTTAAAAGGAATAGGTGAATAATAATGGAATTTTTATTCAGTTTTTGGCAATTCTTCTATGCTAACATTTTTACTAAACCACAATACTTTGTTGGTTTAATCGTTTTAGTTGGTTATTTACTATTGGGTCGTAAATGGTACGATGCATTAGCAGGTTTTATTAAAGCAGTTGTAGGTTACATGATCTTAAACGTAGCTGCTGGTGGATTAGTTTCAAACTTCCGTCCAGTATTAGCAGCATTAGGGGATCGTTTTGGATTACAAGCTGCCGTTATTGACCCATACTTTGGTCAAGCTGCTGCAGAAGCTGCATTAAAATCAGCTGGTCATGCAACAGGTTTAACAGTACAAGTATTATTAGTAGCTTTCTTAACGAACTTAGTATTAGTTATCTTCCGTAAATTAACTAAAGTTCGTACAGTATTCATCACTGGTCACATCATGGTGCAACAATCTGCTACAGCAACTTGGTTAATGGCTTTAGCTTTAGGTGATAACGTTAACCAATTACAATTTGTAATCTTATTAGGTATTGTATTAGGTGTATATTGGGCAGTAGCTGCAAACTTAACTGTAGAAGCTACTCAAGAATTAACAGAAGGCGGCGGATTTGCAATTGGTCACCAACAAATGTTTGGGGTTTGGTTAGTTGACAAATTAGCTCCTAAATTCTCAGGTAAAAACGACAAGAAGATTGAAGATCTTGAATTACCAGGTTTCTTATCAATCTTCAAAGAATCAATCGTTGCAACATCAATCTTAATGATCGTGTTCTTCGGTGCAATCTTATTAGTATTAGGTAAAGACTACTTAGTAGGCGTAAATGGACAAGAGTTAACAGTTGCTGCTTCTAAATTCAAAATGACTACATTAAAAGCAACTGACGACTTCTTCTTCTACATTTTACAAACAGCATTAACATTCACTGTTTATGTTCAAATCTTACAATTAGGGGTTCGTTTATTCGTTGCTGAATTATCAGAAGCGTTCCAAGGTATCTCTAACAAATTATTACCAGGTTCTATGCCAGCGGTTGACTGTGCTGCAGTTTACGGATTTGGTTCTCCAAACGCTGTAACAGTTGGTTTCTTATTCGGGGTATTAGGACAAATCGTAGCAATCTTAGGATTAATCGTATTCAAATCTCCAGTATTAATCATCACTGGATTCGTACCAGTATTCTTCGATAACGCTACATTCGCAGTATACGCTAACCATAAAGGTGGTTTACGTGCTGCTTCTATCCTTTCATTCTTATCAGGTTTAATCCAAGTATTAGGTGGAGCTGTAGCAGCAGGGGCATTTGGTTTAGCTGCATACGGTGGATGGCATGGTAACTTTGACTGGGATACAATTTGGGTTGGATTCGGATTCTTAATGCAAAACTTCCAATACATTGGTTTAGGAATTGTGTTAATTATTCTTTTAGCAATCCCTCAATTACAATACAGCAAAAACAAAGAACATTACTTCACTATCGCTGAAGACTATGAAACATACTTAGAGTCTAAGCAAAACTAATTTAATTAAGTAAAAGAATATAGTAAAATAAGGGTATCGGGTAGTGTTTTCTATCCGATACTCTAGCAATATAAGGAGATGTAAATTATGAAAGTATTAGCAGCATGTGGAAGCGGAATGGGTTCAAGCCAAATTATCAAAATGAAATTAACAAATGTATTTAGAAAATTAAATATTCCTTTAGAAGTTCATCACTGTGCAGTTTCTGAAGCAAAATCTTCAGCAAAAAACTATGATTTAGTTGTTATTTCATCAGCTTTGTTAGAAGTTTTTGATGGCTTAGATTTACCAAACACAAAAATCGTAGGCTTACAAAACTTATTATCTGAAAAAGAAATGACTGAAAAAATTTCTGAAGCTTTAGGCCTATAAGAAGGGATTCTACAATGGCATACGAACAATTAAAAGAACGTGTATTAAAAGCAAACTTAGAGTTACCAAAACATGGATTAGTTATTTTTACATGGGGTAACGTTTCAGAGTACGACCGTGAAGCAGGGGTTATCGCAATCAAACCTTCAGGCGTTGACTATGATAAACTAACTGCTGATGATATCGTAATTGTGGATATCGACGGTAATAAAGTAGAAGGAGCTCTAAAACCTTCTTCTGACTTAGATACTCACTTAGAAATTTACCGTAATTTTAAAGATGTAAATGGGGTAGTGCATACTCACTCTCTATGGGCAACTACAATGGCTCAACAAGGACAAGAAATTCCTGCATTCGGAACAACACAAGGAGACTACTTCTACGGAACAATCCCTTGTACTAGAGAAATGACAGAAGCAGAAATTAAAGGTGCTTATGAGTTAGAAACAGGTAAAGTAATCGTTGAAACTTTCAAAGATAAAGATCCAAATGCGATTCCAGCTGTTTTAGTATTTAACCATGGACCATTTGCATGGGGTAAAGACGCAATGGATGCGGTACACAACATTACTGTATTAGAATACGTTGCAAACATGGCTTGGCATAACTTTGCTTTAAACCCAAATATGAAGCCAATGTCACAAACAATTTTAGATAAACACTATTTAAGAAAACATGGAGCGAATGCTTACTATGGACAATAAAAAGTTTTATGAACTTGGTTTGTATGAAAAATCAATGCCTAACACACTTAGTTTTAGAGAAAAGTTAGAAACAGTGAAAACAACTGGATTTGACTTTTTAGAAATCAGTATCGATGAAACTGATGAAAAATTAAGTCGTCTAGAATGGACTAAGGAAGAACGCCAACAGTTAGTGAACGACATGTTCGAAACTGGAGTTCCAATCCGTTCAATGTGCTTAAGTGGCCATCGTAAATATCCATTTGGTTCGCACGATGAAGCAACTCGCACACGCAGTCTAGAAATCATGGAAAAAGCAATTCAATTAGCAGATGATTTAGGTGTTCGAGTGATCCAATTAGCTGGATACGATGTTTACTATGAAGAAGGAGATGCAGTAACACTTGATTACTTCATCCAAAACCTTAAGAAAGCTACTGAAATGGCTTCACAAAAAGGTATTCTTCTTGGTTTTGAAACAATGGAAACTCCATTCATGAACACTGTTGAGAAATCAATGCGTTTCGTTGAATTAGTGAAATCTCCATACTTACAAGTATATCCAGACTCAGGTAACTTAATGAACGCATCATTAGAACCTGGAGCAAAAAATGTCTACGAAGATATCGAATTAGGAAGAGGGCATATTGTTGCAGCTCACTTAAAAGAAACGATTCCTGGACATTACCGTGAAATTCCATTTGGTACTGGTCAAATCGATTTCAAACGTATGGTCGATACATTCTTATCAATCGGAGTAAATCGTTTCACCGGTGAATTCTGGTATGTAGGTCAAGAAAACTGGTTAGAAGACATTAAGTTTGCAAACCAATTCTTAAGATCTCATTTTCCAAACAAATAAATAGATTGAAACCTTCCAAAATTTGGGAGGTTTCTTTTTTGTCTAAATTGCCGAACGTTCGCGTTTTAAAGTTCGTATGTTATGCGTTTTCAATAATTTTGTTTGAATATTATTTTGAAAATAGTATGAAAAACTTTATTTTTAATAATATTTCTGTTGTAATTTACGTATATGTCTTGTAATATAGTAAGAGGGGTTAAGGAATTCTTAATTTCTAATAACAAAACGTATCTTAGGAGGATATATTTTTATGAAAAAGTCTTTTTGGTCTAAATTAGCAATTGGTTTATCATCATTAGCTTTATTAGCAGGATGTTCTAGTAATTCAGGTTCAGATACAAATCAAAGTCAAAGCCAAAATGCTTCGAAAACAATCGAAACTTTGAAAATCGCTTTTGTACCATCTCGTGATCCTGAAACAATTGTGACAACAACAGAACCATTAAAAGAACTACTAAAGAAAGAATTAGCGAAAGAAGGCTACGATGTTAAAAATGTTGATATCTCTGTAGGTACAAGTTTTGACGCTGTAGGTGAAGCATTAGCATCAGGTAGTGCAGATATTGGTTTCTTACCTGGTGGGACTTATGTATTGTATGACAAAGAAGTTGATGTATTATTAACGGCTACTCGTGATAATTTATTAAAAGACTCTACTAATCCAAAAGATTGGAATGATGGAAAAGAAACAGGTCGTGGAACTGAACAAGCTACATCCTATAAAGGATTAGTTATTGCTGGCCCTACTGAAAAAGGGAAGGAATTAGCTGCGAAAATCAATAGTGGTCAAGAATTGACTTGGGAAGAGTTAAATTCTGCCAAATGGGGAGTATTAGGAACTTCATCATCATCAGGTTATATTTACCCAACATTATGGTTACAAGAAAAGTATGGGAAAGGAATTTCTGACTTACAAAATGTTGTTCAATCAGACTCTTACGCAAGTTCAGCAGCACGTTTAGCTTCTGGTCAAATTGATATCATGGTTGGTTATGCTGACGTTCGTAACGATTACGCTAAAAAATGGACTAGTGATTATGGTCGTTCAGAAGATATCTTCAAAGAAACGAACGTTATCGGTGTAACTCCAGATATTTACAATGACACAATTTCAGTAAGTAAATCTTCTCCAATCGTAGACGATGCATTTAAAGAAGCGTTCGCTAATGCAATGATGAATATTGCTAAAACAGATGAAGGTAAAGAAATTATCAAAATTTACTCTCATAAAGGCTATAAGAAAGCAAATGCTAGCGACTACGATAAAGAACGTGAAGCACAAAAATTACTTAAAAAATTAAAATCAGGTAACTAATAAATTTGAGTTGAAGATCAAATGAGGGTTAGGAAATTTCTCCTGACCCTTTTTTGAGAGAGAGGCAAGAAAAATGATTAAATTCGAAAATGTATCTAAAACTTATCCAAATGGGGTTAAGGGTCTTAAAAATATTAACTTAGAAATTGAACAAGGGGAGTTTGTTTCTATTATCGGTCTTTCAGGTGCTGGGAAGTCTACGCTTATTCGCACAATTAACAGAATGCTGGATATCAGTGAAGGAAAATTAACGGTTGATGGAACTGATGTAAGTAAATTAAAAGGGAAATCTTTGCGTAAATTCCGTAGAAATAAAGTAGGGATGATTTTCCAATCGTTTAACTTAGTGACTAGAACAACGGTTATTAAAAACGTATTGACGTCTATCGTACCAGATATTCCATTCTTCCGTTCATTATTTGGAATTTATACCAAAAAAGAAAAATTACATGCATTAGAAGCCTTAGATAAAGTTGGAATTGTTGATAAAGCATTTATTCGTGCGGACCAATTATCTGGTGGGCAACAACAACGTGTGGCTTTAGCTCGTACATTAGCACAAAATCCAGAAATTATTCTTGCAGATGAACCAGTTGCGGCACTGGACCCAGTAACAGCAAAACGAGTCATGGAAGACTTCAAACGCATTAACAAAGACATGAATATTTCTATTCTTTTAAACATTCACCATGTAGAATTAGCGCTTGAGTATGCTGATCGTATCTTAGGAATTAGAGATGGCGAAATTGTGTATGATGGTCCAAGTTCTGAAGTGACTCCTGAAGTTTTAGATTTAATCTACAAAGGAAAGGTGGAGGGGTTGAATGAAGCTAAGTAAACTCTT
Source organism: Granulicatella sp. 572.rep1_STHE (assembly GCF_001073445.1). NCBI lineage: Bacteria > Bacillati > Bacillota > Bacilli > Lactobacillales > Carnobacteriaceae > Granulicatella > Granulicatella sp. 572.rep1_STHE. Next base: position 11,339 of record NZ_JVBO01000021.1, read on the forward strand.
CGCACCAAAAGAATATACACTAGAAAACGGAACTACCGTTAGAGAACCACGATCGAAAGCAATTATTATTACGATTTTGCTTCTTGTGGCAATGTATTACGCTGGTAAAGTAACGGGATTTAACTTAAAAACGCTTATGCAACGTGGTGGACAATTCTTTGTAATGATTGGTAGAATGTTCCCACCAAACTGGGAATACTCTAGTTCAATTTGGTCGCCATTAATCGATACGATTAAAATGTCATTATTGGGGTCTTTATTAGGGTCGATTTTAGTAATTCCTTTTGCGATTATTGCATCTAGCAACATTGTAAAAAATAAGTTTGTGATTAGTTTAAGCCGTTTATTTTTAAGTGTTGTTCGTACATTACCAACACTAGTAACCGCATTAATTGCTACATATATATTCGGTTTAGGAACACTCGCAGGTACGTTTGCGATTGCAACCTATACATTCGCTTATTGTGGAAAACAACTATACGAGCAAATCGAAACGGTTGATATGGGAGCTTTCGAAGCTGCTGAAGCTTTGGGTGCTACTAAAGGAAAAGCCTTCTCAAGTGCTATCATTCCGCAAATTTTACCAGGTTATTTAGCTTCTTCTTTATATTGTTTTGAAGGGAATGTGAGATACGCTTCTATTCTTGGTTATGTAGGTGCTGGTGGTATCGGTATTATTTTAAATGAAAACTTAGGTTGGCGTGAATATAGCAACGTCGGGATGATTTTAGTGATTCTATTCTTAACTGTAGTCATAATCGAAAGCGTTAGTTATTATTTACGTACTAAATTAGCGTAGGAGGGGACTTAAATGAATGAAGCAGTTTTAAATCAATATCAAAAAGCTCCTCGTACTTGGATTGTAAAATTAATGGTTGTTTTAATTCTTGTAACGCTTGTTGCATGGTCTGGTACGACTATTGAATTAAGTAAAATTCCTGAGAATGGCGCTGAAATCTCAAAGAACATTATTAAAGGGATTTTTTCTCCGGATACAACACTCTTATTTGACACTTCCAACAAAGGTGTAGCGTACCTTCTGTTAGAAACCATCTGTATTGCGTTTCTAGGAACTTTAGTAGGATCAATTTTAGCAATTCCATTTGCTTTCTTGTCTTCAACAAATATCGTTCCAAAGCCGGTAGCGTTAGTTTTCCGTACTTTAATTATGGCAATCCGAACAGTTCCAACATTAATTTACGGATTAATGTTCATCCGGGTAACAGGCCCTGGAGCATTTACAGGGCTTTTAACAATGTCTGTAGCATCCATCGGGATGATTTCAAAATTGTACATTGAAGCAATCGAAGACTTAGATTACAAGATTTTAGAGTCATTAGATGCTAGCGGATGTAATTTGTACCAAAAAATTCGATTTGGCATCTTGCCTCAATTAATTCCGTCTTTCATTTCAACGGTTATTTATCGTTTTGATATGAACTTAAGAGATGCGACAGTTTTAGGGATGGTAGGTGCCGGTGGTATCGGTTCTCCTTTAATGTTTGCGATGAGCGCTTATAAATGGAATGAAGTAGGAGCCATTCTTTGCGGATTAATCATTCTAGTGCTATTCATTGAGTTTGTATCTACTAAGATTCGTACACGTTTAGCACGCGGTTAAATTTCATCAAATAAACAACAAAAAACGACTTACAGAGCATTTCTGTAGGTCGTTTTCTTTTATAATGATATCTATTTTACTTTTGTGAAAAATTCACGAACTAAAGGTGCAAAGCTATAAGCTAAAGCAGCAAAACCAATTACAAGGAAAAATGATAAGACAGGCACCGTTTGATAGATAAAGAATAAGGTTGAAGCTACTAAAACTGCAGCCATAATAAAAGCCTGAATCGGCAATACAATAATTAATAAGTAACTATTCTTTACTAATCGTTTAATCGGACTGAAATACCTTGTCGTCATTGCAAGACCAATAATTGAAGCTACAATAGTTACAACTAAAATCAACGCTGATAAGACAAATAACATAAAACCGATAATTCTCAATAAATCAACGTTATTATTCGCAAATTTCCAGTAAAATTGTGCCATATAAACCATAGCAGCAAGTAGAATTAAATACACGATCCATAAGAGTATCTTTTTAGTGATATCACGCTTAAATTCATTCCAAAACGGCTTTATCAGTGTACGATTCTCATCCTCAGAAAGCTTAAGTGTTGTATGAATTAAGGCAGAAATTGCTGGACCAATCGTAACAACAGGTATACATAGAACGACAAATAATAGATTTAATAAAATAAAATCAGCAACTAATGTAGCGAAATGCCAAAACTTGCTGTCTTGATTATATTGCATGAGAGACCATCCTTAATAATTAATTACTTTAATAGTATACTTTGAGGTGCTTTAAAATGCAATGATGTTTCTTTGACACATCTATAGGTTTACATAATATATATTATACTAAGTTATTAATCAGAAAATTAATATATCCTCCATCATCAACAAAATACGCTCAGCATTTATAAGAAACACTGAGCGCATAACGTTATATAGCTTTTAATGTATCGATATCTATATTCTTATTGATTGATAATAAACATAGAACTTTTTTTGTAACTTTTTTGTTACAACTAATGCTTAATGCATCGGCATATATATTCAATTGGTCCTTATATTTACGTACGATGCTTTGAATTCCTTCTATAGAATCTACGACATAATCTGTCTTATAGTCAAATACAATAATCTCATCGTCTAACTCGACATATCCATCGATAATCCCGTGAATCATCATCAAATCATCTGTCTGAATCGATTTGAAGAATTTGCTAGCTTCAAGTACATATGAAAATGCTTGCTCACGGACTAATGCATGTGAATTTTGAACAATCCATTGACCAAATGTTGATTGGAAGAATTCGAACGCTTGTGTCACTGGAACTTTTGCAGCAACTTCTGGTGTAATTTCATTGGATTCCACTAAACTTCCCTGTAATTGTTCTAACGAATCTAATGTAATGGTACTTGTAAAGTCCACTTTCTGCATTAATAAGTGAAGAGCGCTACCTCTTTGAGCTCCAGAAACAGTTGTTGAACTAGTTTCCATAAAGCGTGGTTGTTCCAATGTAGGAGAGAGATAAATGGCTCTTCTCCCCTCTTCTATCAAGCTATTTTGCGATAATTCTTCGATGATTGGATCTTCAAGTACACGTTTTAATTCAGACACACTTTGATAGCTTGTTGTCTTGCTTTCAACGTCAAACTGGTAATCTTGTTGAATGGTTTTTAGCATACTTTGAACTCGAGCCTTCAATTCACCCGGAGAATTGGCTTCATTATAATATTCATGCCAATCTTTTTGGAAGACTTCCTTATCACTGATTTCATGGATATAGTGTTTGCTATTAGATACAATATCCGCCTTAGCAACAATTTCAGGAGTAATCTTGTATTGTTCGCGAATCGCACTCAGTAGCATCCAATTAAGGAATGTACTGCTTTTGAATCGTGCTTGATACGGTAAAATTTCACTAGATTCATTCATTAAAAAGGCATATTTCTTCTTAAATGACTCGTAGTTTTTAAGGGTACCAACGATAATTAGCTTTTCACGTGCACGTGTCATCGCTACATACAATTTACGCATTTCTTCGGATAATAATTTCTTCTTCTCGAAGTTTCTTGTAGCTACTGCTTGAACGGTTGGATACGTAATGCGTGTGCTTAAATCAAAGTAATTTGTACCTACACCAATCTCATCAGAGCACATGATAGACGCTTTTAAGTCTTGCATGTTAAATTTGCGATTGGTATCGATTAAGAATACAACTGGGAATTCCAACCCTTTACTTGCGTGAATTGTCATCACTTGCACAGCGTTGGAATCCATTGCTATTGGCGCTTCATCTAAGTCTTTTTCTTTCTTTTGCAGAGCTTCAATGAAACGAATAAAGTTACGAACTCCTTTAAAGCTACTTGATTCGTATTGATGGGCATGTTCATATAATGCATGCAAGTTTACAGCTCTTTGCTCACCGTTTGATTGCCCATGGACATATTCCAAATAATGCGTATCCATATAAATTTTCCAGATCAACTGAGCGATAGATTCGTTATTTGCGGTGTCTCTCCATTTATTTAATAATGTTAAAAAGCCTTCAAGACGTTCTTTAAGCGCTAATTGTTGCTTAGAATCATAATAGTCTACGTCCTTGAGTTTAAAATCAGAAATAAATTGACAAACAGCTTCATAGTAACTTGTATTTTTGGATGTTGTACGAATATGAGCTAATGCGATTTCGTCTAATCCAACAAGTCCAGAACGCAATACAGCAACTAATGGAATATCTTGTAATGGATTATCAATCACTTTTAGTAAAGAAACCATTGTCGTAATTTCAGTACGTTTAAAGTACGATTGCGCCTTTTGAACGTTCACTGGAATACCATATGCTGCAAAAATAGATTCGATTTTATCATTATTACTCTTTGTAGATGAAAGGATGGCGAAGTCTCCATAATTTACCGGACGTTTGGCATCCGCTTTATCATTCATCACTTCAAAAGGAGTATGAATCATCTCTTGAATGCGTTGTGCAACATAATGAATCTCATTTTCTACCTTTTCGAACCCTTCAGCATCTTCTAAATCGTCCGTGCTTTCATCTAAATCCACATCTTCAATTAAAATAATTTCACTGGATTTATCATCATCTTGAGAATATGAAAGATTCCCTGTTTTTAATGCAGCGACATCGTCATATTCCACTTGTCCCAACTCTTTATTCATAATTTGTTGGAAAACTTTATTCGTAAAGGAAAGAACCTCATCTCTAGAACGGAAATTCTCTGCTAGGACGATTCTCTCCCCACTCTTTCCTTCGGCATACGCTTCGTATTTTTCTCGGAAAAGAGACGGGTCTGCTAGTCGGAAGCCGTAGATAGATTGTTTCACGTCACCTACCATAAAACGGTTATCAGGCTTACTTACGAGCTCTAAAATCGCTTCTTGGACACGGTTAACGTCTTGATACTCATCTACCATGACTTCTTTAAAGTGATTTTGATAGTATTCTGAAGCAATCTTTTGTCCATTTTGATCTAATTTCGTCAGAATTCTCAAAGTGTCATGTTCTAAATCTGAGAAATCGAGCTTATTTAACTGATGTTTTTCATTCTGGAAACGGTCATAGAACATCACTGCAATATCTGATAGCTTCGATAGAATTCGATTCACTTTCGTCATTTGTTGAAGCTGAACTTCTGGCGAAATCACAAAGTAATCCTCTTTGATCTTTTGGAAGTCTTTTTTCAAACCTTCACGAATCGCTTTAATCTCATCTAGGCTTTCTTTAACGGTTTCATCCACTTTAGCTGTAGACCAGTTCTTAAATTTTCTATCTTCGAATGTTTGATACGCAAAAACATAGGATTCCTCTTGGATATGTACTAGAACAGCTTTAACAAAATCTAAATCATCTTCTAAAACTGCTTGATGCTTCGGTGCTCCAAGCAGTTCAATTTCTTTAAGAAGTTGATCATATTGAGTAACAAGGTAGCTTAACTCTTCGATTAATGCTGGTTTCACATACTTTTTTACGAAAGGTGTTGAAGCATAATCAGTTCCTACAGCATAGTTCTGCGTTAAATGAGATAACCATGTTTTAGGTTCTCTTTTTGAACGAGAATATTGATATAGGCGGTAAACAGTATTGGTAATGCCATCGTCAGAGCGATCGTTTGAGAATGTTGCAAATACTTCTTCATATTCTGGTTGTTCAAGTAGTTCTTCTTCTACGGCTCTCCAGACCTTTTCTTGCAGAAGTTGTCCTTCAATTTCATCCATCATCGTAAATACGGGGTCAATCCCTGCTAAATAGAAATAACGACGAATCACTTTCATACAGAAACTATGAATCGTTGAAATCATAGCAGACGGAATCAGTTGTAATTGTTTCGCGAAACGTTGCTGAAGGACTTCATCCGTTGATTTTTCAATCGCTTCTTCTAGTTTAGAACGAAGACGCTCCTTCATTTCTTTTGCTGCAAGTTCTGTAAAGGTTACAACTAGCAACTCATTAATGTCGATACCCTCTTGAATATGCATGAGAATCCGTTCTACAAGAACTTTTGTTTTCCCAGAACCAGCTGAGGCAGAAACAAGAAGATTGTTCCCACGAGTAGCTATCGCTTTCCATTGATCAGGTGTTGCTTGTAATCCTTTTGGTTTCTCTGGAATCATGCTTCTGTCTCTCCTTTCTTCTCTTGTAATTCATCTTGAATAAATGTAATCCCCTCTTCTTTTTCAAATTTAGGAAGAGTACGATATCTGTTTTCTGGGTTTGTAGCATCGAACTGTGCGATACTACTAAATTTACCGGATACAGAATCTGCATATTGTTTAAAGTCCTCGTAAGGAGCTAGTGTGATATCCCCAGATAGGATTCCTTTTCCTGCTTCTTGAATCTTTTCCCATACGAAATCTTTGAATAACTTCAATTCTTCTGTCGTATAAACACCATTTTTATAAGTTGCACTAATGCCTCCGTCTTTCTTAAGAGCAACATTCAAGACATTCGACTTACTCGTCTCAACTAATTCCGGATTGAGTCTAGCAATCTCATCTGAGTTAACTAAACCACGATGTTTAAAGGCTTTTGTCCATTCTTGCTTAAACTTATCTTCCGTTGGCACTTCTTTAATGCTGAATTTAGGATTATGCACATGGATATAGCTTGCTTCTAGAGGCGTTGGAATTACGCCTTTTTCACTGCGAATGATTTCTTCTGAAACTTTCAAATACGTTAACAGTTGGATTTGAACTCCTGCAATGAGTTTAGCGATTTCGAATTTTTGTTCAGAAGATTTATAGTCAATAATTCCGTTAAAAATTCCATTATCTGCTTGTAGTAAGTCGATACGGTCAATCTTCCCACGTAAATGAATAGATTGATTATGTCCAATTGGAATATGAATTGGATAGTTTCCAGAAGTCCCGAATACCACTTCGGTCATCCAAGGTTTTGTCTCTAGCGCTAAGGCTTGTTTTTGAAGCGCATTTGTCGTTTGCATTAGAGTTTGGTGTAACAATCCTTGGACAAAGTTTAAGCGTCTAGAAGAGGCTAAAATCGCAAATTTCGGATTGTCTTTCATTCGATTGAAGATATCTTTTTCAATAGCCAACTTTTGCTCTAACGTTAAGTCTCTTAGAGATATCCCACGTGCATTTAACTCTTTAATAAACTGATCAAAGAATTCATGGAAGTATTCACCAGTATTGGCTGGTGAAAGCTCAAATTCTTGACGTTCTTTCAGTCTTAATCCGTATTGTAAGAAATGACTAAATGGATCTTTATAGTAAGTTTCAATTTGAGATGTTGATAAATTTAATTGATTTCCATAAAGCTCTTGCGAAAGAGAAAGTGGCAATTTACTCGCTACATTCAATCTAAAGACAGACGCTAGTAATGCGTGATAGTTAGCGCTGAATGTGGCGTCAGTTTTTAGTAAATGCGGAATTAATTTCCACAAGAAATCAATCTCTTCTTTTTCTTTGAACTTGTTCTCTCTCATCTTCAATAGAAGCGTTGTAAAGAGTTCATATGGAACAACGAAATCACCCTGTTCTAAGCGTTTTTGTCGGTTCAACGACCCATCCATTTCTTCTAGTTCATAGTGTTTTAATAAACGTTGTATGAAATTTGAAACCAGTTGTTCCTTACCATCTTTAGAAATAGCACAAGAGAGATATAGGTGATCTGTTGCGCTCATGAGTAACTGATAGAATACAAACGGCTCAACGGATTGCAGCTGACCTGTTGTTGGCGCAAGAAAACGTCCACTATCTAAATGATTTGAGAATAGTTCACGTTCGTCGTCGGTTAATAATCCTGTTTCATCGATATTTCGTGGCATTACACCTTGCGAGAGCCCTACTGCAAAAGTGATTTTCTTCGGTGTATAACGAACGGAATCCATCCCAGTGATGGTTAATTCATCTAATGTAGATGGTGCTAAATTATAGTGCGTTTGTTCAAAACCAGTATGAAGTAACATCATAAAGGTTTCCCAATCAAAGGATTTTTCACCAAAAATATAAATATATTCATCTAACAATCGGATAAATTCGGACCAAACTTGTTCTTGACGTCTAGCTGTTTCTACATCTCCTTCTTCAGCAGCAACATCTCTCCAATAAATAAAGGATTGTTCAACGCATAAAGTTAATAGTAATTGATATAGTACAGAAACAGCTTCTTTCGTTGTAGCTGCTTGTTCTATTTTTTTGAATGCAGGTAATAATATAGCCGTTAATTCGTTACGAAGTTCTTGTGCTTTCAGTAATATTTGTGTATTTTTATCAGTCTGTTCCGCTTTCGAATCTTCGTCAATTGAATCTTCCACATACGCCCAAGGTTTCCCATTTGTCCATTGATACCCTTCGTAACCATTGGCAAGAATAACCGTTTCTGTTTCGTCTAATTGTTGTCTAAACGCTTGTAATTGGTCCTTAAGTGAAGTTTCTTCATCTTTATGCCATAAGACATATTCACTACGAAGAAGACTCATAATATCGGCATAACGCCAATCATATTGCCAAATAGCAAAAAGCGCGTCTAGTACTTGAATGATTGGATGATGTTCCATAGAATCTGATAAATCGATAAATCCAGGAATATCGTATTGCTTTAAAAGCGATTCTAAGAATAAATGATTCTCTTCTAAATTACGTCCTAAAATTTGGATATCTTTGTAGCGAACTTTTCCAGTTTGCACCATTCTTTTAATTTGGGCAAAAGTTTCTTGGTACTCTTCTCTTTCGTCCGTGTATTTAGTAAAAGTAATCTTTTGTAATGGAATTTTTTGTTCTGGTGTTCTTTTCACCTTTGGAAGTCCACCATTTGTTTCCAACCAGAACTGTTCCACCTCTTTAAATTCTTCATCAAAGATAGATTCAGTATTTTCCCATTCGATGATGCGTGCTAAGTCATCTCCTCTATTAATCCATCTTGAGAGTCTCTCCAAGAGAATTCTATTTGAAGTAAACAGTGAATCTCCTATTTCATTCTTGGCAGTATGTACACCATAAGTTGTTAATGTAGCATGAAATTCAACAGTGGCACCACTTCCTACTAAAGCTTCAATTACTTCCATTTCAGCCTTCGATAACGTCACCATTTCATCAATCACGATAAAGGTATTGGATAAATTTTTCGAAGCAATGACACTACATAACTGGGCATAACTTTCTTCTTGGTGAACAAAATCTTGTTTTAGTGCATTCGTATAGTAACGATAAATAATTCCAAATTCTTTTAATCGTTGCTCGTTTTCAGTAGGGTTGGTTGCTTCAAAAAAGCTTGAGAAATCCTCAATTTCAATTCCTCCCGATTGAAATTCATTCATTACTTTGCTTAGTTGTTCAAGAAAACCTTTATGACGAGCTTCGTTTTTAAAGAGTAATAGTTCGTCAGAATGTTCCTCCAAAATAGATTTCAAAAGCATTGTAATTCCTACTTTTGAAATGGAGAGTTTTTCTGTAATAGCTTCATTACGAAGGAGATACCATAATAAACGTTTAAAACTATAAACTTGTAGTCTCGTAGAAGCATAACTTCGGTTGGTTGAATTCGATAACAACTCACCGACATTTCGAATCATTTCCATCTCAGCAGTAAATTTAATATGATCTGGAACGATATAGAACACTTGGTGTGTTTCTTTTTCTTTCAACCAATTTGAAAAACGTCCAGCAATCATCTTTGATTTATTGGTTGATTTTTTTGAAATTACAGCTTTAAATCCCATCATTATCCCTCCACTTAAAGTCTTCTTTAGTATATCATGAAATCAAACAAATACGGCTATTTATTGCAATAAAAAAACACCTTTAGTAGTTTTCTACTAAAAGTGTTTTTCCATATAAAAATAAAATTATCCCACTAATTTTTCTAAAAGATCGGGACGGAATCCAAAGAATGGTTCAACGCCATCAGCAACAATTACAGGTAATGATTGGAACCCTAATTCCTTCACTTCTGCTAAAGCTTCTTCTGACTCGAAAACATCTTTTACAGTGAATTCCACATTGTTATTTTCAAAAAATTGTTTTGTAAAATTACATTGCATACAATTTGGTTTAGAATAAAGAATAATATTGCGATTTGACATATTACTTCTCCCCCTTTTATTTTTTCTGACAGAAGTTATCATACATCATTTTGTTTCAAAATACAATATATAGTTCTTATGAAAATACAATATCCATTTTCAACACAATATATAGTTTTTTCACAAATTACTTATAAACGCTGATATCATAACCTTTATTCGTTACATATCCCTCTTTTTCCCATATATTTTTCTTTTGTTTTTTTGCTTTCTTTTCAATTTCTTGGAATTGCTTTAATAAACTTGTATTGGGTTCATATGCATAACCAACTCTCGCAAGACCTTCTTCAATTAGAATATCTTGAAGTAACTTACCATCCACATATACGTACATTAATGCACGGTCATACTTATCTGCATGGTCCCCGACATCGAAACTTCCTTCAATTTTCTTTGCATTCTTCAACAATTCTTCAGTACGTTTCTTCGCCTCATCCGCAAATGGTTGTGCTTCTTTTCCCTCTTTAGCAGTTTCAGGCGCATCTACAATCAATAAGCGAACTTTGAACTCTTTTCCTTCATAACTCAGATGAAACGTATCTCCATCAGCTCCGTACACATATTTAAAAGGATACTTTTTCATGCTTTCAAAGAAATCAAAGTTTTTTCCCGTAAAAGAAGAATTAGACGTATTCTGAGAGGTTTTGGACGAAGAATGAGCATTTGATTTGTTGATAGCTTTTTGCTCTCCAAAAGCTTTATAAAGCGCAAATACGATTAAGATAATAATTGAAATAATAGTACTAATCATTTTCCATTGTTTTTGTGTCATTAGCCTTCTCCTTTATAAATAAAAAAGAGGCAAATGCCCCTTTTTATTCAAATTATACTTCTAAAAGTTCTTTCTCTTTAGTTGCAGCTAATTTGTCAATGTTCTTAACACTGTCATCCGTAACTTTTTGGATGTCTTTTTCAAGTGTGTGTAATTCATCTTCAGTAATTTCTTTAGCTTTCTCAGCTTTTTTCGCTTGGTCAATTGCATCACGACGAATATTACGTACGCTAACTTTTGCACTCTCAGCTTCTTTACCTACTTGTTTAGCTAATTCTTTACGACGTTCTTCTGTTAATTGCGGAATAATTAAACGAATTACGGAACCATCACTTGTTGGAGTAATTCCGATATCGCTCATCAAAATTGCACGTTCAATGTCATTTAATGAAGATTTGTCATAAGGAGTAATTAAAAGCATGCGAGCTTCAGGAACTGTAATTGAAGCTAATTGGTTTACGGGAGTTAATGCTCCGTAATATTCCACTTCTAGACGGTCTAAAAGACTTGCATTCGCGCGTCCCGCACGGATTGAACCTAATTCACGTTGAAGCGCATCTTCAGATTTTTTCATACGCTCTTTTGTATGAGCTAAAATTTCGCTAGTTGACATATCCTATTTCCCCCTAACTGTTGTACCAATGTTCTCCCCTAATACAACGCGTCTAATATTTCCTGGTTCATTTAAATTAAACACCACTAATGGAATATTGTTATCCATAGAAAGTGAGCTTGCAGTCGTATCCATTACTTTTAAGCCTTTTTGAATAACATCTAAGTGTGTTAATTCATTGTATTTCTTCGCATTAACGTCTACACGTGGATCAGCACTGTAAACACCATCCACATTGTTTTTCGCCATTAAGATTGCATCTGCTTCAATCTCAGCAGCGCGTAAAGCAGCAGCTGTATCAGTTGAAAAATATGGATTCCCAGTACCACCAGCAAAGATCACAACACGTTCTTTTTCTAGGTGACGTACAGCTCTACGACGAATATAAGGTTCAGCAATTTGACGCATGTCAATTGAAGTTTGAACACGCGTTGGAACCCCTACGTTTTCTAAAGCATCTTGAAGTGCAAGAGCGTTCATTACAGTAGCTAACATTCCCATATAGTCTGCTTGAGCACGTTCCATACCAACTTCTTCGCCAGTAATTCCGCGCCAGATGTTACCACCACCGACAACAATTGCGATTTCAACACCAAGATCATGAACCTTTTTTAATTCTTTAACAACTTCTTTAATCGTTGGTGGATTAATCCCGAAGCCAGCTTTGCCTGCTAAAGCCTCACCACTTAATTTTAAAACCACACGTTTATATTTTGGTTCAACCATTGCTTTGTCTCCTTAATCTTTATAAAAAAAGGGAATAGCGGGTAGTGGACTACCATATTCCCTATCTTCAACAATAATTATTTTCTAACTTGTCCCATTACTTCTTCAGCGAAGTTATCAACACGTTTTTCTAAACCTTCACCAACTTCATAACGGTGGAATAATTTAACTTTTCCGCCTTTAGAAGCAACGAACTTAGAAACTGTTTGATCTGGATCTTTAACAAATGGTTGATCGTTTAAGCTGATTTCAGCTAAGAATTTATTTAAACGTCCAGCGATCATTTTTTCTACGATGTTAGCTGGTTTGCCTTCGTTTAATGCTTGTTCAGTAAGAACTTTCTTTTCATGTTCTAATTCTTCTTCAGAAACTTGTGAACGGTCAATATATTTAGGGTTGATTGCAGCGATGTGCATTGAAACATCTTTAGCTGCTGATTCATCAGTAGAGCCTTCAACAACTGTTAACACACCAATACGTCCGCCCATGTGTAAGTATGCACCGAAAGCATCTGCATCAGATTTTTCAACGATTTCAAAACGACGTAAAGTGATTTTTTCACCGATAACTGTAGTAGCTTCAGCAATCACATCAGAAATTTTTCCGTTTGGAGTTTCAACTTCAAGAGCTTCCTCTAATGCAGCAGGGTTTGCTTTTAAGATTGCTTCAGAAACTTCTTTAACTAATGCTTGGAATTTGTCGTTTTTAGCAACGAAGTCAGTTTCAGCATTCACTTCTAAGATAACTGCGCGGTTTCCTTCTACTAATACATTAGTAATCCCTTCAGCAGCGATACGGTCTGCTTTTTTAGCAGCTTTTGCTAATCCTGCTTCACGTAAGAAATCAACTGCTTTGTTGATATCTCCTTCAACTTGAACTAATGCTTTTTTAGCATCCATCATACCTACGCCAGTCATATCGCGTAATTGTTTTACTAATTGAGCTGTAACTTGAGCCATTCTCAATTCCTCCTATAAATTGCTTTAAAATTTTTATGAACTTTTTAAAAAAAGCTGTTTGAATTGAAAAGTCTATTTCGCCTCTTTCTGATTCAAACAGCTTAACAGTTAGTGATTATTCAGCGTTGTCGCCTTCAACTAATTTTTCGATATCTTCTAATGAAGTATCTTTATCTAAGTCTTCAACGTCTACTGCTACGTCTTCACCTTGGTTACCTTCGATGAATGCATCAGCCATTTTAGCAACGATTAATTTAACCGCGCGGATAGCATCATCATTTGATGGAATAACAACATCAATTTCATCTGGATCACAGTTTGTGTCAACCATAGCAACGATTGGAATGTTTAATTTGTGAGCTTCTTGAACAGCAATGCGTTCTTTACGAGGGTCAACGATAAACATTACATCAGGAATGCGTGGCATATCTTTAATACCACCTAAGTATTTTTCAAGTTTGTCTAATTCTTTTAATAGAATACCAACTTCTTTTTTAGGTAATACTTCGAAAGTACCGTCTTCTTGCATTTCTTTGATTTTTTTCAAACGTTTGATACGTGTTTGGATTGTATCCCAGTTCGTTAAAGTACCACCTAACCAACGATGGTTAACGTAGTATTGACCTGAACGGATTGCTTCGTCTTTAACAGCATCTTGTGCTTGTTTTTTAGTACCAACGAATAATGCAATACCACCGTTTTCAGCAACTTCATGCATATAGTTGTATGCATCGTCCACTAATTTAACAGTTTTTTGTAGGTCGATGATATAGATACCATTTCTTTCTGTGAAGATGTATCTCTTCATCTTAGGGTTCCAGCGACGTGTTTGGTGACCGAAATGTACACCAGCTTCTAACAATTGTTTCATTGAAATAACTGCCATTTTTATTTTCCTCCAATTTGGTTTATATTTTCCTCCCCAATTTTCAGCGATAAGACCTCTTCTAAAAGAAGCACCAATCTTAACATCCAATTAGGTGTGAATTTTTTTGGTTTTTACACCATCAATGATTGTACATGAAAGTTATTTAAAATGCAAGAAAATTCTATTGTTTTCATGACGAAACAATTCTATTTCAATTCATCTTCTTCAAAATAACCTAACCCATTTTCCACAACAAAAGTACTAATCACATCTCTCGTTTTTCCATTCACCTCAGCACTACCCTTGAATTGATAGACTCCATCCCAAAAGGAGCCTCTTGGTAATGCTTCAAGTACTTCTTTAAAGTATTCTAGGTTAGATAACCCTGCTTTTTGCGCTTTAGAAGTTAATTCAGAATAGAAAATGAGATCAATATTTGCGTAAATTTGATCGTTCTTCATCGCTTGCTTTACATCAATATTGTAAAACCCAGCAGCGTCTTGATCCCCTTTTTCGACATTTCGAAGCGATTCAGCAATTAAAAACGCCGTAAATTCATACCCGTCTGTTGGATAAAAATCAACTCTAGATTCTTTTACCAGCTCAACTTTAAAAGCTGTATTAATGGTATCAGCAATTGTATAAGGCACTTTTAATTTATTTAATTTCGCTTTATAAAGGGTGAGTAAAAAGTTGAATTCCTCATATTTCACTTTATCAAGTCGTTCGCGCTCTTTATCAGTTTTTAATAGTTCTTTGATTTTTTGAACATTCTCATTTGAAATTGCTAATTCATATTGATCTCCAGCCTCTTCAGAAATTGTATAATTTTTTGAATAAGAATATCCGTCCGAAAACTGCTCAGTATATTCCAAACTCACTTCATATCCTCGTAATTCAAATGCGTGCTTTTTATTTTTTACTTTTACAGTCCCATTTAGTCCGAAGTCTTTAAACTCTTGAGGATAGTTTTTCCCAGAATTGAAAAGTGATGGTGCTGAAATCGATGAAAATGCAGTTGATACTAACAAAATATTCGTAATAATAATTAAAAACAATCCAAATACAAAATGGTATTTGGCATCATTATTGTCCTCTCTATGGAGCCATAGCTTTTGATAAACCGCAATGATAAAAATCAATGTAAGAATTAAACTTAAAGCGAATGTTTCAGAAAAATGATTCATAAAATCAATGAACTTTAGTTTTCCTTTTATTAAATCAGCGCTCTGAATAAAGTAGCTTACAATTACAAGAACCAACTGAATAAAACTTGAATTCCTGATATTTTCATCCTCTTTAAATCCGACCATTAATCGTATTGGATCGATGAGTAAAAAGAGATTTCCAAAAGCAATCAGTGCCCACGATACAATAACAAAAGGCCATGCAAAAGAAGGAAACTCTCCAGATGGATACAAATAGAAAAGAACATTATAGATTAAATATCCAATGATCACTAAACTCAGCCGAAAAAAACTGACTGTATTTCGTTTCATAAAAGTTCCTCCTTACTTATCATAGATTACGGATTTCTCATTTCGTCTGGTTCAAAATGACTACTTCCGTTTTCAATTACCATCGTAACCGTCACTAATTGATCTTTACCATCAACTTTTGTCGTGCCAGTGAATTTATAAGTCCCATCCTCAAGCGTTCCAGATGGAATCTCAGATAGTATCTTTTTAAGATAATCTACACGACTTGCGTTTTTATCCTTAAGGAATTGATCGAACTCAAGGTAATTCACATAACCAAAGTGAGCAATCATCGCTTTATTTAAGACATCAATATTATAAAAACCAGCGACTTCAGTATCCCCGTTTGCTCTATTTTTCAGAGCGTTTTTAATAATCAAGCTATAAAACTCTGGAGGATTTTTTGGATAAAGACTCAAACCGTATTTTTCTACTAGTTTAAACCCAACCGCATTATTAACTTTATCGATTAGTTCTGTATCAATGTTACGTTTTCTGATTAAGTCCTTATAAAGGAATAGCACAAATTGAAATTCTAGTTTCTTTACTTTATCGAATAATTCATTTTCTTCATCGGTCTCAAGATACTTACTAATTTCTTCAACAAGCTGATCGTCCAGTTTGGTTACATGAGTCCCGCTTCGAACTTCTACAACATCAATTAACTCCCAGAAATAACTACCATCCGATAATTTCTCATCATAATGTAAACTAGTACGAGAACCAACATACGGTTCAATTAATTGCGTTTTTTCTCGAACCTCAACTTTTCCAGTGAAGCCGAAATCTTTAAACTCCTCTACATATAGTTTATTTGAATCAAAAACAGACGCCTTGCTATTCGTGAATAATAAGAAGTTACAAAGTAAGACCACGGAAAACCCGAAAACTAAACTGAAAACGGATGACAACTTTTCTTGTTGCTCTATTGCTCTTTTTTGAATAACGCCTATTATGAAAATAACCGAATAAATGATGCTTGTACCAACTAAAAGCGGATAATGTTCGACATAATTAATTGGCCACAATATCCCTGCACTTAAGTTCGTTAGTTGGAAACATAAACCAATACTAGCAGAGATGACTTGAATCATACTGGTTACTTGAATCATTTTATTCTTTTCATAAGTAGCTCTTAATTTAACGATGTCTCTAAAAAGTAAGATGTTTCCTAAAACAATCATGGCTAAAGATAAAAAGAAAATCGGCCAAACAATAAAGAACGCATAGCCTCCGGAATAATCAAGCATATAATAGACAAGATTATAAATTAAATACCCTAATAAGACTAAACTTAGTCGAAAATAACTGATTTTATATTCTTTCATAGGAAATTCTCCGTAAAATTCTTACCATTATTATACCATATATAACGAAAAAAGAGAGGGTTTCCATGAGTGTTTTGAACTTGCAAAAAACGTTGAATTCACGCATACTACAATTACAGAGAAACTAAAGGAGAATTCTATGATATACAAAATCACTTTATGGATTGTTCGAGGCCTTCTTGTTTTACTCAATGGCTTTGGCGATTACCAAGGAAAAGATAAGTTACCCAAAGATACAGGATATGTATTAGTTGCACCACACCGTTCTTGGCTAGACCCAGTGATGATGGCGATTGCTGTTTATCCTCAACCTCTTGTCTTAATGGCAAAACAAGAATTATTCAAACCAAAACCATTCGCTTGGTTTATTAAGAAACTTGGTGCTTTTCCAGTGAACCGTGAAAAACCAGGACCGAGCGCGATTAAATATCCTGTCCAACAAATTAAGGAAAATCAAAAAGCCCTTGTTATCTTCCCTACTGGAACACGTTACTCTAACGAGATGAAAGGTGGCGCTGTGATGATTGCTCGTCTAGCAAAAGCCCCTATCGTTCCAATGGTGTATCAAGGACCATTAACTTTCAAGGATATTATTAAACGTAAGAAAATGCATGTACGTATTGGTGATCCTATTTATATTGCAGATCAAAAACTAACAAAAGAAGAAATTGCTAATTACGATCAAGTGCTTATTCAAAAATTTGATGAACTTGATAAAGAAATTAATCCAAATTATGTATATGAATTACCAGTAAAAAAATAAGGTGATACCGTATACGGTATCACAAAAAAACCATCGGAAATTTCCGATGGTTTTTACTTTATTTTTTAGCTCTTTTTTTAGCTTGTGCTCTCATTGAAGCAGCAATTTGACGAACTTTTTGTTCAGATGGTTTTTGACCCATTTGAGTCATCATGCTACGAATCATATCTTCATCAAATGGTGGGTTTTCTGCGAAGTAATTCATCATTGTACGACGTGCGATAAAGAAACCACCGATCGCACCTGCGATTGCAGCAAGAATCACGATTAAAATCCATGCTCCTGTTGACATTTGGCTTTCTCTCCCTTCAATATGTGTATCCTTAACTATTGTACTAAATTATGAAGAAAATGAAAAGCCTTGCGGTAAAGTTTCCATTAGTTAACTTCATAAATGATAGATACTTGGAAAATTAATGAACTAAACTTTTCGCTAATACAAAGTTACCTAATGTAGCTGACCCATTATTCTCAACGGCAGGTGTTACAATAAAGTCCTTCACTGGTGGTGTTGGTACATATCCGTTTAGTAATTCCTCAAACATACGATGAACGCGTTCTAACATATGATTTTGAGCCATAACTCCTCCTCCAAAAACAATCTTTTCAGGGCGGAAAGTTAGAGTTGCTTGAATGGCTGCTTGAGCAATATAACTCGCCTGAACATCCCAAACATCACTCGTAATATCTATATGTTCTCCACGAACTCCAGTACGTGCTTCTAAACTTGGACCAGCAGCTAAACCTTCAAGACAGCCTTTATGGAAAGGACAAACGCCATCAAAGTTATTTGCCACATCAATTGGGTGCTTACTTACATAAACATGTCCCATTTCAGGATGACTAGTGCCTCCAATAAATTCACCCCGTTGAATCACCCCCGCACCAATTCCAGTACCGATTGTGTAGTAGACAAGCGTTTCGATATTTTCTCCACGATTGTTACGCGCATAAACTTCTCCGTAAGCAGAACTATTTACATCTGTTGTGAAGTAAATAGGCACATCTACTCTCTTTTTCAACGCACCAACAACATCAACATTTGCCCAATTTGGTTTTGGTGTTGTCGTGATGTATCCATATGTTTTAGATTTAGGATCCACATCAATCGGTCCAAATGACCCGATTCCAATTGCAGCTAGATTTTTAAATTTTGCAAAAAAGTCCGCTGTCTTTTTTAACGTTTCTTTTGGAGTCGTTGTAGGAAATTGAAGTTCTTCAACAGTATTAAAATCTTCATCAGCAACTGCACAAATGAACTTTGTGCCTCCAGCTTCTAAACTTCCATATAAGTTTGTCATAGGCCTTAAGCTCCCTTAGTTATTTTTAATTATTGTATCATATTTTTACCTAAAAAAAGAAGACGAATCCTGTAATAGAATTCGTCTTATAGAAAAATTATACATGTAACTCTAATACTCGAGTTTTATTCGTAACAGAACCAGTTGCGATTGGAGTCACTTCTGCATAATCCATTGTGTTAGTGATAATGACCATTGTTGTGTCATCTAACCCATTTGCAGCAATCACTTCAGAATCAAATGTTCCGATGATATCCCCTGCTCTTACACGGTCTCCTTGAGATACTTTTGCTTCAAATCCTTTACCATTCAACGAAACAGTATCGATTCCGACGTGAATGAGAATTTCAGCACCATTATCTGTTTTTAAACCATATGCATGACCTGTTGGGAACGCAATCGCGATTTCGGCATCTGCTGGAGCATATACAACTCCTTTAGATGGCTTCACTGCAATCCCTTGTCCCATAACTCCGCTAGAGAATACAGGATCATTTACCTCGCTTAAAGCCACAACTTCGCCAACAATTGGTGAATGTAATTTTTCATCAGTACGTTCAGTCGCCGGCGCACCTGCTTCTTCCTCTTGAGTTTCTTGTGAAGAAGGTCCTTCTGCTTCAACAGGAGTATCTAACATTGAGTCATCGTAACCGAATAAATAAGTAAAAGTAAAACCTAACGCAAATGATACTGCAACCATGAATAAGTATTGTGGTAATTGTTGATTTCCGACATAAAGCATTGAACCAGGAATGATTGTAATTCCGTTACTTGTACCCGCTAATCCTAGTAAAGCTGAAAGAGCTCCACCTAACGCACCTGCTAACAATGAAAGAACGAATGGTTTACGGAATCGTAAGTTTACCCCGAAGATAACAGGCTCTGTAATTCCAAGGAAAGCAGATAAAGCCGCTGGGAATGTTAATGCTTTTAATTTTGGACTCTTCGTTTTAACACCAATCGCAACCGCTGCAGCCCCTTGAGCCGTCATCGCAGCTGTAATAATAGCATTAAATGGGTTTTGTCCAGTCGCTGATAATAAGTTAATTTCTAATAAATTGAAGATATGGTGAACTCCAGAAACAACGATTAATTGATGTGTACCACCAATGATTAGTCCACCAAGACCAAATGGTAAATACAATACAGTTGTTGTAAGTGAAAGAATCACTTTCTCTACTTGATGGAAGATTGGTCCTAATACAAAAAGTCCTAAAATTGACATTACAAATAATGTAATAAAAGGTGTTACTAATAAGTCCAATACTTCTGGTACATATTTTCTGACCCATTTTTCAAAATTAGCACCTACAACCCCGATGATAAACGCTGGTAAAACAGAACCTTGTAATCCAACGACATCCACAAGACCGAAGAATTTAATTGGAACAATTTCCCCACCTTGAGCAACCTCCCAAGCGTTAGGAAGAGAACCAGAAATTAACATCAGACCAAGTACAATTCCGATTGTTTGATTCCCACCAAACACTTTAAACGTAGACCAAACTACTAAGGCCGGTAATGCGATAAAGGCCGTATCTGTTAAGATTTTAGAATAGATTAAAAAGTCAGATGGTAATACAACACCAAAAGCCTCTAACAATCCACGAAGCCCCATGAAAAGACCTGTTGCAACAATGGCTGGAATGATTGGAACAAATACATCCCCGAATGTACGAACAGCGCGTTGGAACCAGTTCCCTTGCTTAGCTGCTTCGGCTTTCATTTCGCTAGTTGTTGAAGTTGGTAATCCAAGAGATACCACTTCATCATAAATACGGTTTACAGTTCCTGTACCGAAAATAATTTGGAATTGTCCTGCGTTGAAGAACGCCCCTTGAACTTTCTCAATATTCTCGACTCTATTCGTATCGATTTTTTCCTTATCTTTTACCATGATACGAAGACGCGTTGCACAGTGCGCTACACTACTAACGTTGTCTTTGCCACCAATGGCTTCGATAACACTTTTAGCAATTTCAATATTATTCATCCATTACACTCTCCTTTATAAAAATTGTTACTAATAATAGCACATTTATTTCATTTCGAATTGTATCATTATACCGTTATAAGTCAAGTTACATCTGATATTGAATCACTAAAAGAACACTTCCTCCAAAAAAGCTTGCATTTACGCGCAAAAACACGTACTGTAAAGATACAATTTTAGAGGAGGAATCCATCATGAAATGGACAACTGAAAAGAGATATAAAAGGTATGAAGATTGGTCAGAGGCTGAAAAAGAACAATTAAAGTCTACAATGGAAAAATCTCCTTGGAGAGCGAAATATCACGTAGAACCATCTAGCGGATTATTAAATGACCCAAACGGATTTTCTTATTTTGATGGCAAATGGATTTTATTCTACCAAAACTTTCCTTTCGGAGCGGCTCATGGTTTAAAATCATGGGTACAACTGGAAAGTGATAATCTTGTGACCTTTAAAGAAACTGGAGTCAAGGTACTACCAGATACTCCACTCGATAGTCATGGTGCGTATTCAGGTAGTGCAATGCAATTTGGTGATCAATTGTTTCTATTTTATACAGGAAATGTTAGAGATGAAAATTGGGTTCGTCACCCTTACCAATTAGGGGCACTTATGGATAAAGACGGTCATATTGAAAAACTTGGAAAAGATTTGATTCCAAAACCAAGTGATGCTACAGATCACTTTAGAGACCCTCAAATTTTTCAATATAAAGATCATTATTACGCGATTGTAGGAGGTCAAAACCTAGATAAAAAAGGGTTTGTTCGCCTCTACCGCTCTGTTAATAACGATTATACAAATTGGGAAGAAATTGGAGATTTAGATTTTAAGAATGACAATACCGCTTATATGATGGAATGTCCGAACTTAGTATTCGTAGATGACAAACCAGTACTCATTTACTGCCCTCAAGGATTAGATAAAGACGTATTCCACTACGATAATATTTATCCAAACTTATATAAAATTGGTGAAACATTCGACCCAGAAAATGCGATAATCACACCAGTTTCTAAGCCCCATCAATTAGATTACGGTTTTGACGTCTATGCTACTCAAGCGTTTAACGCACCAGACGGGCGTGCGCTTTGCATCAGCTGGCTTGGATTACCAGATGTTTCTTATCCTAGCGATATTTACGAACACCAAGGAATCTTATCTTTAGTGAAAGAACTTTCCATTAAAAATGGTAAATTATATCAAACTCCTGTAAAAGGAATTGAAAAACTTCGTCAATCTTCCCTTCCGTTTAATAAATATATTAAAAACACATCGAATTGCTACGAATTAAACCTTAAATTAAAAGGTGATATGATTCATGAACTTATTCTGTTCTCAGACAAGGATGGCAATGGACTTTCCCTAATATTTAATCTTGTAGATGGTGAGGTTGTAGTTGACCGTAGCAATGTTGGAGAAGCCTTAGCTACAGAATATAGTAGTGTTCGTTCAGCACCAGTTGCTCCAGCAGACACTACTGCGCGTATTTTTATTGATAATTCTGTCTTTGAAATCTTTGTTAATGATGGAGAAATGGTCTTTTCTGGCCGTGTCTTCCCTCGCGCGGATCAAACACAAATTTCAATTTTACAAGGAGATCCAACTGGGGTCTATTATCCACTGCTTTCATTTACAAATCCAAACTAAAAAAAGAAGATCCTATCGGATCTTCTTTTTTTATGCTTCAACCAATCGGTGAATCCATCTTCCTGAGAACACTCGTTTCAATCCAATTACTGCTTTACATAGTTCTTCAGCTCCAGCACAGATTATGACCAGTTGTACTGGAAAATGCCAAATTGCAGCTGCAAGTAATGCTAATGGAACGCCCACTAGCCATACACAAGCCATTTCAAGTTTCATGCCGTATTGTGTATCGCCTCCACCACGTAAAATACCAACAAGAATAATTGAATTTAAGGTTTTAAATACAAAAATAATTCCCATAATTTGAAGCAATTGCATTCCAAGTTCAAATACTTCTGGGCTTAAATGGGCAAACATTAATAAAGTCCATTGTGGCGTTAAACTTTGAATAGCTCCAATGACTACTCCAATAACAAGAGAAATCATTAAAAAGCGTTTTGCTTCCTTTTGAGCTTGTTCCAGTTCATTTCGTCCTACTCGGTTTCCTAACATAATGCTACAACTACTACCCACTCCACGTACTAGGATAAATGATAAATTTTGTACAGCAACAGCAACTTGAACAGCAGCAGTTGCTTGAGTTCCAACCATTGCGTAGGCGGCACTATAAAATACTTGTCCTAATGCCCAGAAAGTTTCATTAACAATTACCGGGAAAGTTGTTACCCAAAAACTCATCCAAAAACCTTTTGAAATTTTGGACCAATAGCGACCAATTGGTAGATGAATTGGGCCGCTATAAAAACTAACAACACCAAAGAGGACGCCCACTTCAACGATACGAGCAATTAAAGTAGCAACAGCAGCTCCAACGACTCCAAGTGCAGGTGCTCCGAATTTACCAAAGATAAAGACATAGTTAAAGAAAGCATTCGTGATAAAACTACAAATGGTGGCAACTAGAGGAATTTTTGGGCTTCCTGTTGTACGAAGTGCATTTGTCATCGCAAAACTCCAAGCTGTAAATACATAACTTAAAGCGGCTACTCGTAAGTAATCACCTCCAGCTTGAACAACAAGCGGATCCTGAGTAAATAAACGCAAAATTTCTTGAGGAAATAGTATACCAAGAAGCATAAATACAACACTGACAGCGGTAGATAGCAGTAAACTCATTTGATTAACCGCTTGAACTTTCTTTGAATCTCGAATTCCCCAATATTGAGAGAAGAGAACTGCAGATCCTGTATGAATCCCAAAACAGATTAACGTAAATAGGAAAAATACCTGATTTGCAAGCCCGACACCCGCAATACTCGCATCTCCCAGAGAAGAAATCATTATTGTATCTAATGTATTTAAGAAAGACGTTAATAAGCTTTGAAGAGATACAGGAATTGCAATGGCAAGCATTTGCCGATAAAAATGTTGACGTTCTTTATCCATTCATAATCTCCTTTCAAATTCAAAGTAAAAAGGCGCACTGAACGCCTTTTTACAACTCATTATTTTTCTTCTTCGTTTAAGTTTAGAACTGACATGAAAGCTTCTTGTGGAACTTCAACAGACCCCACTTGCTTCATACGTTTCTTCCCTTCTTTTTGTTTCTCTAATAATTTACGTTTACGAGAAACATCTCCTCCATAACATTTTGCAAGCACGTTTTTGCGGAGGGCTTTAATATTTGTACGTGAGAGAATCTTATTTCCAATAGCCGCTTGAATAGGAACTTCAAATTGCTGACGTGGAATTAAAGTTCTTAATTTTTCTGTGATGGCTTTACCACGTCCATAAGCAAAGTCTTTATGAACAATAATACTTAAAGCATCGACAACTTCACCATTTAACATGATATCCATTTTCACTAACTTACTTGGTCTATAACCGATTAAATCATAATCCAATGATGCGTATCCCTTAGTACTTGATTTCAACGAATCAAAGAAATCAAAGATAATTTCAGAAAGTGGCATTTCGTATATCACATTCACGCGGTATTCATCTAAGTAATCCATCGTTACAAAGACACCACGCTTACGTTGACAAATATCCATTACGCTTCCTACATATTCGTTTGGCACCATAATAGATGCTTTTACGTATGGCTCTTCAATCGATTGAACACTGGATTGGTCCGGCATCTCAGCTGGGTTTGATACAACCACCTCTGTACCATCTGTTTTTTGTACATGATAAATTACAGATGGTGCTGTTGTAATTAAATCTAAATCGAATTCGCGCTCTAAGCGTTCTTGAATAACATCCATATGAAGTAATCCTAAGAATCCACAACGGAAACCAAACCCAAGCGCTTGAGAAGTTTCTGCTTCAAATTGAAGCGCAGCATCGTTTAATTGTAATTTCTCTAACGCATCACGCAAGTCATTATATTTTGATGAATCGATTGGATATAAACCACAGTATACCATTGGATTCATTTTACGATATCCATCTAACGGTTCACTAGCAGGATTATTCGCTAAAGTAACCGTATCCCCTACACGAGTATCTTGAATTGTTTTAATAGAAGCAGTGATGTAACCCACATCTCCAACCATTAGGTAATCACGGCTGATTGGTTTTGGTGAGAAGATTCCAACATCCACTACATCAAATGTCTTCCCATTACTCATCAATTGAATTTTATCGCCAGGTTTTACAATCCCGTTTTGAATACGGACATTTAGTACAACCCCGCGATACGCATCATAGACAGAGTCGAAAATCAACGCTTGTAACGGTGCTTCAATATCTCCAGTAGGCGCAGGTATTTTTTCTACAATCTGTTCCAAAATTTCTGGAATACCAATTCCAACTTTAGCACTAGCCAGAACTGCCTCACTAGCATCAATGCCAATAACATCTTCAATTTCTGTTCGCACTCTTTCTGGGTCCGCCGCAGGAAGATCGATTTTATTAATAACAGGAATGATTTCTAAATCATTATCAATTGCTAAATACACATTCGCCAAAGTTTGCGCTTCAATCCCTTGAGCAGCATCCACTACAAGAATGGCCCCTTCACAGGCTGCTAAACTACGTGAAACTTCGTATGTGAAGTCCACATGCCCAGGTGTATCGATTAAGTGGAAAATATACTCTATGCCATCTTTAGCATCATATGTTAATTCCACAGCATTTAATTTAATGGTAATGCCACGTTCTCTTTCAAGATCCATCGAGTCTAATAATTGGTCTTGCATCTCACGGTCAGCAACAGTATCAGTTGCTTGTAAGATACGATCGGCCAATGTAGACTTTCCGTGGTCAATATGAGCGATAATCGAAAAGTTTCGAATACGCTTTTGTCTTTCTTTCATTTGTTCTAAATTCATGAATAACTCCTTAATCACTACTACAATAAAATTCAAATAATTCTATCAAACTACATTAATAATGGCAAGAACAATTCAGCTAAGTATAAGAAGATAAAGAATCCTAATACGTCTGTAGCTGTTGTTACAAAAATCGTTGATGAAATGGCTGGGTCTAAATTCAGTTTCTTTAAGAATAAAGGTACAAAGAAGCCGAAGAATGCTCCTACCATTAAGTTCATTGCCATTGCTAAAATGACGATAATCGATAAGAAAAAGTTTTGATATGGGATGTAGAGTGCAATCGCTGCAAAAATCCCTGTAATAATCCCATTCACTAATCCAAGCCAGATTTCATTTAATACATACTTTTTATCTTTTTCCCAAGTTAGTTGACCAATTGCAACCTCTTGAATAACCAGTGCTAATGTTTGAGAAGCTGAATTCCCACCCATTCCTGTAATAATTGGCATGGCAACCGCTAGAACAACAACTTGCTCAATCGTGTCTTGGAATAATCCAACAACCGCACTTGCCATAAAGGCTGTAATTAAGTTGATTAACAGCCAAGGGGTCCGTTTTTGAATCGATTCTTTAAAAGGTCCACCGATTCGTTCTGTTCCTTCAACCCCACTAATTAATAACATATCTTCGTGGTGCTCTTCTTGTAAGACGTGAACGATATCATCGATTGTGATGATCCCAAGTAACACATTTTGCTTATTGACTACTGGCACGACAGATAAGTCATACTTAGTAGAAATACGGGCCACTTCTTCTTGGTCTTCTTCTGGTAAGACGGAAATAATATTCGTATGCATCACATCGTGTAAACTCTCATCTAAATCATGCGTGAATAAATCACGAATATCAATCCAACCAATTAATTTCCGTTGTAAACTCGTTACAAAAATAATATTGATAATTTCTGAGTTTGGAGAAATCTCTCTTAGTTTAGAAAGAGTTTCTTCTACGGTTAAGTGTTCTTTTACCGTAATGTACTCCGTTGTCATAATCCCCCCGGCAGTATCCGGAGCGTAATTTAACATCGTTTGAATATCATCTTGAGAACTTTGCTTCATCATTTTGATATAACGCTTACGTATTCCCACTGGTAAATTCCCTAAAATATCCACGACATCATCATTTGACATTTGCTGGAACAGTAAAATTACACGTCTAAATGGTAATTTCTCAAGCATTCGTAATTGGAATTCAGGTTCAGCAACTTCTAAAATCGAAGCAAGTCTTGTATTCGAGATAGAGAACATGAAATTCTTTAGAACGTCATCGTCAACTTCTTCTAACGCTAAAGCGATATCAATCGGATAATTCTCATTAAAAAGCTCTCTTATTTTCTTGACATCTTTATTCGAAACAATAAGTGCAATATTATCTTTCATGACTCTTCTCCTTCCTTTTCCAATAGTACCAGTATAGCATAATTACCATTCTATCAACAATTCACAAGCAGAAAAAGTTACGCTATAATATAAGAAAATAACTTAGGAGGTCTCTTATGAAAACGAAAGAAGAATGGATTGAAGAATTAGCCTTAGAACCACATGTAGAAGGTGGCTATTTTAGACAAACGTATAAAGCTATTGAAACTGTAGAACTGCCTGAGGGACGCATCCGGTCTCTTTCTACCTCTATCTTATTTTTATTAACGAACCAAAACCCATCCCACTTCCATCTCCTCTCATCTGATGAAATTTGGTACTATCATTTTGGACACGCCCTTACCGTACATATGATTCATCCTAATGGTACTTACGAAGCTGTAGAAATCGGACCAGGAGAAGGTCAAAAACTTCAATTCACCGTTCCTGCAGGAGTCGTCTTTGGATCTACCATTGAATCGGAGAACGAAGAAGATTTTGCGATTGTGAGTTGCAGCGTTACACCTGGTTTTGAATACGAAGATTTTATACTCTATACCCAAGATGAATTATTAGAAAAGTATGCGGAACACGAAGAGATCATTCGTCGTCTTGCTGTCGTTTCAAAATAAGAAAAAAAGAACTTAGCATATTCGTTGCTAAGTTCTTTTGGTTCTATAATTTTTAGGGTTGATGGAAATTTTCCACAACCCTATTTTAGTGTATACAAAAAGGCCAACATCCATTATATTAAAAGCGCCTAAACCTAATACAAAAGGATGATGACCATATGAACAATATACTAGAAGCTACGCTACAAATCAAAGATAAAAATATTATTTGGGATAATAAAGTTCAAGAGAAGATATTTAAAAAGAGAAAATCTTTATTTTATTCAGCTACATATACGCATAAACCAGAATTTTGTACCGTCTGTGGATGTGTTAGCCAAAATCATAATATTGTTAAAAATGGGACGAAAACTTCTCGTATCACTCTCTGTTCTGTTTCAGGCCTTCCGGCCTACTTAAATCTACGCAAGCAGAGATTTCTCTGTAGAGAATGCGGCTCTTCATTTACCGCAGACACTAGTCGAATTGTAGAAAAACACTGTCATATCTCGAAACGATTAAAAAACGAAATCAAATCAAAAATAAGTGAAACAGTATCTGAAACATATATCGCAAAAGAAACAAATGTTTCAGTTCATACTGTCAGACGTATCATAGATGATACAGCACGATTCTTAACGATTAAACCATTACATGATTTACCTGCGCATTTATGCTTTGATGAATTTAAATCCGTTAAATCTTCCGATAGTAATATG
This sequence comes from Granulicatella sp. 572.rep1_STHE, assembly GCF_001073445.1. Classification (NCBI taxonomy): domain Bacteria; kingdom Bacillati; phylum Bacillota; class Bacilli; order Lactobacillales; family Carnobacteriaceae; genus Granulicatella; species Granulicatella sp. 572.rep1_STHE. Next base: position 39,895 of record NZ_JVBO01000021.1, read on the forward strand.
AGTTTCATTATTTGTGATAGCACTACACACAAGCTGGTCGATGTTGTACGAGATAGAAAATCTTACAATTTGAAAAGATATTTTCATCGTTTTGAGCCCAAGACTAGATTAATGGTAAAAACTATCTCAATCGACATGTACCTACCGTACATTCAATTAATAAAAGAAATGTTTCCTAACGCAAAAATTATCATTGATCCTTTTCATATCGTACAAGCCTTAAATAGAGAATTAAATCGTACTCGGGTACGTGTCATGAATAAGCATCGTTATAAAGACCCTAAATTATATCGAAAGTTAAAACACTATTGGAAGTTCATTTTAAAGAATCCTAACGAACTTCAGAACTATAAATATAATCGTTATAAGCTTTTTGAAAGTTTTATAACAAGTAAAGGAATCGTGGATTATATTTTGGAAAACAATCCATCTCTTAAAAATGATTATGAGGTTGTACATTCACTTCGTGAATGTATTCAAGCTAGAGATTATATAGAATTCAAGGAAATGATTGAAGCAGCTACACAATTAGACCTATCTTCTGGTTTAAAAAGAGTATTAAAAACTCTAATTACTTACCTGCCATATATTCAAAATACTTGTGAGCATCCAACTAGAACAAACGGACCTATTGAAGGAATAAACAATAAAATAAAAGTGCTCAAAAGAAATGCCTATGGCTTTAGAAACTATTATCACTTTAGGAACAGGATTATTTTAATAACAAAAATGTTTGGCCCAAAACAAAAAGGAATTAAGCAACAATTAGTTGCTTAATCCCTTCCTAATATTCTTCATCAACACTATTTGACAAAGAGCC